>JAYUBZ010000124.1:0-5998 GCA_043740595.1 Gammaproteobacteria bacterium | reverse complement strand
TCTGCACACGCCCGGCGGACAGCCCGCGACGCACTTTTTTCCACAGCAAGGGCGATAGATTAAATCCCACCAGATAGTCGAGGGCGCGCCGCGCCTGCTGCGCATCGATCAGGTTGCCCGACAGTTCGCGTGGCTCCTTGATGGCCTTTTGGATCGCCGTCTTGGTGATTTCGTAAAATTCGACGCGGTGTACCGGCTTGCCTTCGAGCACACCCTCTTCTTTCAGTATCTCGTACAAATGCCACGAGATGGCCTCGCCTTCGCGATCCGGGTCAGTGGCGAGGTACAGGGCGTCACAGCCTTTCATGGCCTTGATGATGGCATCCAGGTGCTTCTTGTTTTTTTCGATCGCGACATACTTCATCGCAAAGTCGTTGTCCGGATCCACCGCGCCTTTTTTCGGCAACAGGTCACGCACGTGGCCGTAAGACGCCAGCGCCGTGAAATCTTTGCCCAGATACTTGGCCATGGTTTTGGCTTTCGCCGGCGATTCCACAATAATCAGATTCTTCGACATTAGGCCCTTGGGCTTCGTTTAGTCAGCAATTAAACAGTTCGCGCGTCACGCACACACGTTAGTAGGGCGCATTGTGGACGACAAACCGTGTAGCTTGTCAAGCACAAAAATCCTGTGGCGGAGATTCTGAGCCAGCGGACTGGCTGACTAAGGGCGCTGAACCTAGGGTGTCTCTCGGCCCGAAATGTATGTGATTTGAATAACTTGGGGACAAAGATGTGGCGCTTACGCGCAAAATGAAAAAGCCCTTTTCAGGGCTTTCATTTTTATACCCATGCCACACCAAGCCGTGCTTCAGTGTAGATGCTCCTGCACGCCATCGAAGATGAGATCTTCCATCCAGGCATAAGCCTGCTCCTGCCCCGGCTGGTTGAACAGCACCATCAGTATCACCCACTTCAAGTGCTCCAGGGTGATCTCTTCTGTTTCCAGCGCCATGATACGATCGATCACCAACTCACGGGTGCGCGCATCCAGCACACTGTTCTGCTCAAGGAAGAGGATAAAGCCGCGCGCCTCGCTGCCGATTTTTTTCAGCTCCACCGGCGAATAATGCCGCAGAGAGGAGGCCTTGCTCGCCAGGGGAAGTTCGGTGCCCTGCTCCCGTAGGCTGGTCAGGTCTTCGAGCCAGGAAAAAGCCTTGTTGATCTCGCCGCGGGGAAATCCGGCCTGATATAATTCAGTCGCCAGGGTTTCCTGGTCGGGACTGAACTCCGGGCCTTCGTCCATGTAGTTCTCGAACAGATACATTAGGACATCCAGCATATTTTCTTTCATCATCTGACCTTTTCTGGGGCTGTACATTCGGTTGCGCGCACCACCGCGCTGTAACGCGTAACTGCACAACACACACCGACACGCATGCTTTAGGAACACTTCGTATGCGGGCCGTGGCGGGGATATCAAGCCGACCGTTGGTATTTCCCACCCGGACAAGCCTCTATCAACCCGTACAACTCCATTTGCAACAGCATGGAGGAAATGACTTCCGGCGTCAATCCGCTACGCTCCACCAGCGTGTCCACGCCCACCGGGTCGTATCCAAGATGGACAAGGATCATGTCGTATTCGGGATATTTCTTCGACCATGAATCTGCGCCATTGTTCGCGTCTTCCTGCACCTGCCTTGCGCCCATCTGCACCCCGACCAGTGGCCCCAGCTCTTCCAGGATGTCCTGCGCTGTTTCCACCAGCTTCGCACCCTGACGGATAAGCGCATGACAACCGCGCGCCAGGGGCGAATGGATGGAGCCGGGGATAGCGAACACCTCGCGACCCTGTTCTCCGGCGAGGCGCGCGGTGATCAGCGATCCGCTCCGCAGCGCCGCCTCCACCACCACCACGCCGGTGCTCATGCCACTGATGATGCGATTACGCCGCGGAAAATGCTCACGCCGCGGCGGGCTGCCGAGGGGAAACTCCGACACCAGCGCGCCGCTCACCGCGATCTCGTGTGCGAGCTCGCGGTGGCGCGAGGGATAGACCCGGTCTAGTCCGGTGGCGGCCACCGCGATGGTGACCCCTTGGGCGTCGAGGGCGCCGCGGTGGGCGCAGGCGTCTATACCCAAGGCCAGGCCACTGGTAATAGCCAGGCCGGCCTGCGCGAGGCTCTGGGCAAAGACCTGTGCATTCTCACAGCCTGTCGCGGTGGGATTGCGGCTGCCCACCAGGGCAATCTGCGGCAGCCTGAGCGCCGAACGTACACCGCGCACGAACAGCAGTGGGGGCGCGTCAACGATCTCGCGCAGTAGAGTGGGGTAGTCACTGTCCGCTTGGGTCACGACGTGGCAACCGGGTTGTGCCAGCCAATCCAATTCGGCCTGCACACGTTCACTGTCGACGCCCTCCAGGATGGCGTCAATCAAGGGCGTTTTGCCCTCCACAACATGGTTGAGATCCGCGCGTGTAGCAACAAACACCGCTTCGGCGTTGCCGAAGCGGTCCAACAGATTAACGAAGGTACGCGAACTCCCGGCAAGCTTATGCAGCAGCAGCCAAGGGATCAGCGACAGGTGGGTCATGCTGGCGTCCCTGCCAAACGGTGAGCGGAATTATTCCGGACGCGGCCTGCGCGTCGGCGAAGGCACCCCTCAAGGGGTCTGCACAACATCCAGCAGATGCACAGGTTGCGACGCATTCATAATAAGGGCATAGCTGACCTTTTCGTAAACCCGGAAGATCATGAGCAAGCCTGTTTCCTCATCCGGCAGCTTGTAGAATTTCCCGGTCACCGGATCCTTGTCCTTGCCGGCGTGACGCATGATGCGTAACACATGGCCTTCCTGCATGCCTTCGCGCTCGCCGAGGCTGAGGGCCACAATGGTGTTGGGACCGAATTCTGCTAATCCATTGATCGCCGACAGTATCCAACCATGCACCTGTTTTTCCGGGGCACGTGGATAGTAGTAAGGCAACGAGGCACGCTTCGGCGCCGCCAGCAGACGGTCCGTGGGCACGATTTCCTGCTTGACGGTGGTCACCACCAACTTGGAGGGGTCACCGGCCTTCAGGAGCGTGGCATCGCCTAAATACATCGCTTCGTAAGCCAACAGTTCGCCGGTATCCGGATTATGCAGCGCCTTGCCCGGGCGAAATACCTGATAGTACTCCACCGGATTGGCGCCCAGGTTGCGCGCATAAAACTCGCTGTTATCGCCGAGGGCGACGCGGCTATCCAGGCCGATGGTGACGTAACCCGCCTTCTCCAGTTCGCGTTTACCGACGACCAGCGGCTGTGTCAGAAACGGCACGATCGCGTCCGGGCGGATGGTGGGGATGGCGTTGGACAGGGACTCCACGCGCGCCTTAGGTGACAGCTTAACGACGCTCATACCGGCGGGCGCCGGCGAGGTGTCGGTCGGTTCGACGGCTGGGACTGAAGCAGGAGCAGGAGCAGGAGCAGGCGCTGCGCCGGTGGTCGGCACGGCTTTTTCATCGCGCAACACACTGAGCTGCGGCCGGCCCTCGGCATCATAGGTGAGCATGATGACGTCGCCGGGATAAATCAGATGCGGGTTCTTGATCTGCTGATTAATCTTCCATACGCTGGCCCAACGCCAAGGGTCCTTAAGGAAACGCGTCGAGATATCCCAAAGGGTATCGCCTTTGACGACGATGTAGCGATCGGGGTGATTGGGTGCGAGCTGGACGACGTCCGCCCAGACGGGCGCGGTGGTGGCAAGGATCATCGCCAAGACCCATACCAACGACAGGTTTTTACGAGACATGGGCATTTTTTCCCTGTGATGTTGTGACCGAGTTTAGTCTATTTTTCTCAGGCTCGCCACGGGACACGGAGAAAAATTATCTTGTTATTCAGCATCATTTGAATTGATAATAAACCAGATTGACAGGAATGGAAACGCGTGCCCGAACGCGTATCGAGATCATGGCCATACTTAAGATTTTGCATTATCCAGACCCGCGACTAAGACAGACCGGCCGGACCGTTGAGCGTGTCGACGACTCGGTGCGCCGCCTGGTGGATGACATGGCGGAAACCATGTACCAGGCCCCGGGCATCGGGCTGGCGGCCATCCAGGTTGAGCGCGCCCTGCGAGTGGTCGTCATCGACATCTCCGAACCGCGCAACACCCTGCGAGTCCTTATTAATCCGGAGATCATCGAACGCGACGGACTCCAGGTGATGGAGGAGGGCTGTCTCTCCGTGCCGGGGATCTACGACGAGGTGGAACGCGCCCAGCATATCCGGGTGCGCGCCCTCGACCGCGACGGTCATCCCTTCGAGCTGGAGGCCGAGGGGCTGCTGGCAGTGTGTATACAGCACGAGATCGACCACCTGGATGGCAAAGTATTCGTCGACTACCTCTCGCGTCTTAAGCAGGGCCGTATCCGCAAGAAACTGGAAAAACAAGAACGCCTGGCCATGTAGGCCGAGCCCCGGCGCGGCCCGGCACCGGCGCGCACCCTGCACCCAGGCCTACTCAACTCCGGAGGTAACATCACTTGAACCTGGTCTTTGCCGGGACCCCGGACTTCGCTGTCCCCTCGCTGCGGGCGATCCTGGAAGCGGGCCATCATGTGCTGGCGGTGTATACCCAGCCGGACCGGCCTGCGGGCCGCGGCCGGTCATTGACCGCCAGTCCCGTGAAACGCTACGCGCTGGGCGAGGCCATGCCGGTGGCACAACCCGTCTCCCTCAAAACCGACAGCGAGGCGGATGCACTGCGTCGGCTGCAGCCGGATGGCATGGTGGTGGTGGCCTACGGACTGATCCTGCCCCAGGCCATCCTCGACATCCCGGCCCACGGTTGCCTCAACGTGCATGCATCCCTGCTGCCGCGCTGGCGTGGTGCCGCGCCCATCCAGCGCGCCATCGAAGCGGGCGATGCCCGCACCGGGGTGACCATCATGCAGATGAATGCCGGCCTCGACACCGGCGACATACTGCGCCAGCTGGAGACACCGATCGAGGCGATGGATAACGCCCAGGGCCTGCACGACCGCCTGGCACAACTCGGGGCTGAGGCCCTGGTAGAGACGCTAAAACAAATTGAGTCCGGCGGCGTGACGCCCCAACCCCAGAATGATCACCAGGCTAGCTATGCCGCCAAGCTCAGCAAGGGCGAGGCCCTGCTCGACTGGACCCTGCCGGCCGTGGTGCTGCAGCGCAAGATCCGCGCCTACAACCCCTGGCCCATGGCGCATACACGCTTCGCGGGCAAGCTATTGCGGATTTGGGAAGCCGCGCCGGTGGACACCGGCCTGGCGGGAGACCGGCACGTCGTTGCCGGCACCCTGCTCGCCATGGATGCGGGCGGTATCCATGTCCAGACCGGCGATGGCGTGCTCACCCTGCTGCGCGTGCAATGGGAAGGTGGGCGGCCAATGACCTCCGCCGAGATGCGCCATGGACTACACCTCGTCATCGGCCGCGTGCTGGGCAGCGAAGCATGACACGACGCCCCGCTGTCCTGCCGGCACGGGCCATCGCGGCACAGGTGGTCTCCGAAGTGCTGCACGCGGGTCGCTCCCTCACTGCGGCTCTCGATCACGCCCTGTCAGCGCCAGGGCAAACACCGCTTCGTCACGCCGCCCTCATCCAGGAAATGGTTTATGGCACCCTGCGTTGGGCTATCGCCTTGCAGGCACTGCTTGAGGCCTTCCTGAAAAAACCCCTGAAACAAAAAGACCAGGACATCCACGCCCTGTTGCTGGTAGGCCTCTATCAACTGACGCATATGCAAGTAGCCCCCCACGCCGCGGTGACCGAGACGGTCTCCGCGGCGAGCGCCCTCGGCAAAGATTGGGCGAAAGACCTGGTGAACGCGGTGCTGCGCAATTTTCTGCGCATGCCGCCGGCGGAACGCGCCGAGCTTCTGCGCGCGCCCCACCTCGCCTATAGCCATCCCCCCTGGCTGCTGCAGCATCTGCGTGCCGCCTGGCCGGATGACTGGCCGGCGATCTGCGCCGCCAACAATGCGCGCCCACCCATGACCTTGCGGGTGAACCGGCAAAAAA
>JAYUBZ010000123.1:0-5691 GCA_043740595.1 Gammaproteobacteria bacterium | reverse complement strand
CAGTGCCTTCAGTTGCAGCAAAACCGCACGTACTTGTTGCGGGCTGGTTTTGGCATCCTTGCGATAGGCATGCAGGGGATACGCCAGGCACAGTTCCGGATCGATGATTTCCTCGACCCCATGAATACGATAGTTATACGGATCATCCAACAGCCAGAAGGAGCAGCGGCCGCTGGAGAAATGAATTTTGCTGTGGAAGATGCCGTGGTCGCACATCAATGTGCCGATCTGCTCCAGCACGGCGTCGATGTGTTCATCCAACAGACTCTGTGCCCGGGTCTGCATGAACACCGTGCCGCGGACCGCGGGATCGCCGCGGAATTGCTGCCAGTGAAGCACCGGTGCGCTCAGTTTTGCGTCAAGCAGCAGATCGTTCACGGCGAAGTCCGCGGCGATGAAACCGAGCAGTTCGTCGTCACGGCTCACCGCTTGCAGCGCAGTGACACATTGCTTCTGGGTGTAGATACTCTGGTAGACCGACGACAGCATGATGCCTTTGAACGGCAGATTGTTTTTCAGATAGGGCCGCGATGACAGATCGGCCCCGCGCCAGGCATCGTCGCGCCCGGTGATCAACACCATGGACGACACCTCGATACCATTTACGTCCCAGGCGTAGAGCAGATGACAGCTCGGGATACTGCCGATGGCGGATTCCAGAATTTCATCTATCCGATCGCTGTCGGGCCACACCGCGGCACAGGCCTTGGCCAGCTTCGCCATAGGTTCGCCTACGACGTCGGCGAGCGCGGCCTTTTTCGCCAGGATGGTTTGCTGCAGAAAACCCATGGTTGTCCTTTTTTGTGTCATCACGCAGCGTTAGAGCTCAAAACGCTGTGGAAGTTTAGTGTACTTAAATACATCGCCTTCAAGACTACTCTATACAGGCCAGGTATGAAAAGGGTATGACAGGGTGTTTGCATCCGCGTTTGGACCGTCGCTACCCTTGGATATCGCGGGAGCAACCGTCAGGTTTTGCGCCGGTCGCCATACACTGCCATCCACAGACCGGTCAGACCCGCATAGCACTTGCTTAAAGTGCCATGCGGGTCAGCGCTCGATCTAACCGGTGTTGCGCATACCGGCAGCAATGGCATTGATAGAGCGTAACAGCGGGTCCAACCAGGCGGAAGGGTTGGCTTCATCCCCCGGTGTCTGGCGGTAGCGCTTGAGCAACGCGATCTGGATATGGTTGAGTGGATCGAGATAGGGATTGCGCCGTGCCAGCGACAGGGCCAGCACCGGATCGTCCTCGATGAGTCGGCTGGCATCGGCCACGTCCAGGACCTGTTCAAGGGTACGTTGGTACTCGTCGCGCACCAACTGGTAGACCCGTTCGCGGGTATCCGCATCATGACACAAATCGGCATATTGATGTGCAATCCGCAGATCCGCCTTGAACAGCGCCATCTGTGTATTGCTCAGCAACGAATGGAAAAACGGCCAGTCTCTGTACATGGTTTTGAGCATGGCCGTGCGCTGCGGGTCGTGACCGCGCCACGTGGCCAGTGCGGTGCCCAGGCCGTACCATGCCGGCAGCGTGTGGCGTGACTGGGCCCAGCCAAATACCCAGGGGATGGCGCGCACCGACGACTTGGAGCGGTCCTTTTTGCTGCGGTGCGAGGGGCGCGAACCGATATTCATCAGACCGATCTCATTCACCGGCGTGGCCTCGTAGAAGTAGTCCATGAAGCCGGGGGTGTGGTCCGTCAGGTCACGGAAACTGGTTTCGCCGAGGCGTGTCAAGGCATCCATCACCGCCAGGTATTCCGTTTTGTCCTGGCGTACCGGGCGGATCAGTCCGAGGCTGGCCTTCATCAGTCCGGTCACGCCCATGGAGAGCTCGTAGGCGGCGGTCTCGGTGTTGCTGTATTTGTAATACAGTACCTCGCCTTGCTCGGTGAATTTGATCTGTCCGTGCACCGTGCCCTGGGGTTGTGACAGGATGGATTCATGGGTCGGACCGCCGCCCCGTCCGATGGTGCCGCCGCGGCCATGGAACAAACGGCAGCCGACCTTGCGCTCGTCCGTAATGCGGATGATCTTCTTCTGCGCTTCGTATAAATTCCAGGAGGATGCCAGGGAGCCGCCGTCCTTGGCCGAGTCCGAATAGCCCAGCATGATCTCCTGGATGTTGCCGGACACCGCCAGCAGTTGCTTGTAATTCGGGTTATCGAGCAGCGCGACCAGCACCTCCTCGATGTGCGCGAGATCATTGATGGTCTCGAACAGCGGACTGATGCGGATGTCGCAGAACCAGCCAGCGCCATTGCGCCCCGCCAGGCGCGCCAGGCGCGCCAGTGCCATGACCTCGAAAATATGGCTGGCCGCATGGGTCATGGAGATGACATAGGTGCCGAAGGCCTGCGGACTGACCTGCCGCTGGAGACGCGCCATCATGTCGAACACCGCCAGGGTCTCGCGGGTCTCCGGCGTCAGGCGCGCACGGTCGACGATCAGGTCTTTTTGATCGCCAATCACAGCCGCCAGGTGGGCGACGCGCTGCGCCTCGTCCAGGGCGAGATAGTCTTTCTTGCCTGGCAGCAGGCCAAGCAATTCCGTCACCGCAGAGGTGTGGCGGGTGGATTCCTGACGTACATCGAGCTGTACCAGATGGAAGCCAAACGTCTCCGCCAACCGGATTAGGTCCTGCAATTCGCCTTCAGCAATCGCGCTGTCGCCGTGACTCACGAGGGAATCGCGCAGGCCGTACAGGTCCTGCAGAAACTCCTTGGCCGACGGATAGACCGCTTCGTGCAGGCCGACCGCGAGGCCATGCAGGTGACGCTGGGTGGTGTTGAAATTCTGCTGTAGCCGATAGCGCATGAGATAGAGTTTGCGCCGGTAGGGCTCGCGCGTGAAGCGTTCGGCCTGGTCGCGGAACGCGCCCTGACTGAAACGCTCGTCGCGTCGCAGCCCTTCCTGAAAGGCCTCGGTGGGCGTCACCATCAACACCGACTGGGTGAGCAGGGTACACAGGCTGGTGACGCGCGCCATGTATTCCTGCAGTATCGTTTCGGTGTGCAGCCAGACGGCGGTCTCCGTGGTTTCCGGTTTGACGTAGGGATTGCCGTCACGGTCGCCCCCTATCCAGGAACCAAAACGCAAAAAGCTTGGCACGCGCACCGGTATAGTAGCGTGCAGGTCCGCGCCATAGATGCGGCGTATGGCTTTTTCCAGGAAGCGGTAGGTGGTCGGTACCGCCTCGAACAGGCTTTCGCGGAAATAATACAATCCGTTGCGGATCTCGTCGCGCACCATGGGGCGTAGGCCGCGTACCTCGTCGGTCTTCCACAGGATCTGGATTTCCGCTTCCAGCTGGTGGGAAAGGTCCTGTATTTCTTCCTTGCTTAAACGCGGATCATTGAGACGCTCGCCGATGACGAAGATACGGCGCATGGCGTGCATGATGGTGCGGCGTTTGGCTTCCGTTGGGTGGGCGGTAAAGACCGGCAGGTAGAGCAGCTGATCCATCAGGGATTGCAATTCGTCCATGCGCACACCCTGATCATGGAACCAGCGTAGGGTATGGTCGAAGGAGCCGGTCCAGAGGGGTCCGCCAGCGCGCATCCAACGTCGCCGCTGACGGTGCTGGAAGGCCTCTTCGACGCTGTTGACGAGACTGAAATACACGGTAAATGCACGCACCACATGGGTGAGCATTTCCGGGTCCAGCTTATCGATCAGGCCCATGAGGCGCGCGCGTTTGGCGGGGTCCTCCTGCTGATGCAGATTGATAAAGCCCTTGCGCAGGGTCTCCACGGCCTTGAGCACGCGGCCACCGGCCTGGCTATGCAACACGTTACCCAGCAACTTGCCCAGGAGTTTTACCCGTGCACGTAGTTCTTTGTCGCCGGCCAGCGGTTCCTTGTTGAGAACTACTTGTTTCATATGCAATAAAGCCCTACATACCGGCACCAGGGTGTCCGGAATTGTCTTTGGTTTTGAAGGAATCGCCCCTGATTAATATGATGCCTTAAGCAAGGGCTAATATAAAGTGCAGAAATGTCATTGAAAACCTGATTTTATCCACGTCTCCCGCGCGTGCATAATGGGGTTGCCGTGGCGGTTTCCCTGGTCCCGCTCCGCCGGCGGATAGCTTATTCCTGCCTGGGGCTATCAAAAAATGTCGCATAACCGTCGCAGTGGTAGAGGTAGGGTGGGCATCGCCCACCACGCACGGCCGCGGCCGGCGCGCGCTGGTGGGCGATGCCCGCCCTACAAACCAGGCGTTAATATATGTTGCTATGTTTGATTAGGTTTACTCGTCGCGGTTTAATCATTACTCTTGCATCCGACTAGGCTTGGCGTACGAACAAGGAGCCGCCGTGGATGCAACACCGAATGACGACGAACGCATGGCCCTGACCCAGGGCATCGTGCATCTGTTGGACCATTGGGGTGCTACCGCCGAAGGCCAAGTGGCGATACTCGCCCTGCCGGCGGGGACCCGTCCCGGGGCCATGCGTCAATTTCGCAAGAATACCCCGTTTCCCAACGACCATCAGGTGCTGGAACGCACCGAACACCTGCTCGGTATCGCCGATGCCCTGCGCACCGCGCACCCGCGCAATGCCAATATGGATGCCATCTGGATGAACCGGCCCAACCGGTTGTTCGATCAGCGCACGCCCCTGGATGTGATGATCGAGGATGGCCTGGAGGGTGTAGTGGCGGTGCGCGCACACCTCGATTGCGCCTACGACTGGCAGACCAGTACCCCGAAGGAGAGCTGAATTCCTCGATCCCACGACACGCGCCTTGGAGCGCGCCCGTCTGCGCAGGCAACCCTCTTGATCACTCTCTATGGCATAAAAAATTGCGACAGCGTCAAAAAGGCCCGTCAGTGGTTGACGTTAAACGCCCTGGAGTATACGTTCCACGATTTTCGTGTGCAGGGCCTGGCACCGGCACTGCTGGACGAATGGTTGCGGGCGCTGGGCTGGGAGCCATTGCTGAATCGACGCGGCAGCACCTGGCGCCAGCTGCCGGAGGTATTGAAGGCCGGCGTGGATGCCGCCGCCGCCCGTGGCTTGATGCTCGATCACCCGACATTGATCAAGCGTCCGGTATTGGCCGCGGGCGGCGCGTACCTGGTCGGGTTTGCGGGCGCTACGTATCGGCAGTTTTTTTCCCGTCATGGGGAGTTGGCAGGCACTATTCGGGGGCGGCAATGAGTAATATTCTGACGATCGTGATCAACGGTGAATCCCAGGTCGCCTACGACCGGGGCAAACCCCTGGCGGGACATCAGGGGGACTATCTCGACAAGATGGACAACAGCATGGACGCCGGCATCGTCCTCGGCGATGTCGAGATCAAGTCGCCGAGCGTGCTGCAGCGCGCCCAGTTCGTCGCACTGCAACTGGTCGGTGCCATACGCGAGAGCGATGAACAACGGGTCGCCGCCATGCTGGCGTACCTGGCCAATCGCATCCCGGAGCTGAAGCAGGTGCGGGCCACCCGCAAGGATCAGGATGTCGGTTTCGATTTCGTGTTCGATAAAGACTACGTGCCCGAGGCGAAGGTGCACTTCATGAAGCCCGGGTCGGATAGCTCCAGCCTGCATTGAGCACATTGACCGTCGCGCGGCGCGCTCAGGCAGGGCGCCCTTACAGTTTTTTTCTTCTCCGGTTGGTGCAGGCGCAAGGTGGCGCATCAGTTTCGTAGGGTGGGCATCGCCCACCACAC
>JAYUBZ010000122.1:0-3428 GCA_043740595.1 Gammaproteobacteria bacterium | reverse complement strand
TGCCCCGAGAGATAGACCGTGTTACCCACCTTCACTGCCTGGGTGTAGGTGCCGATGGCCTCGGGGGCGGAAGTGGTTTTGATGATTTCTTTTTTCATTGCGGCTCCTCAATAATCCAGTGCGCGGAATGGCTGCACTCCATATTAACCGACTGCTCTATTTTTCGTAGGGTGGGCATTGCCCACCAGCAGAATCAACCGAAGCCTCGTCTGGTGGGCGATGCCCACCCTACACAACCACACCGAGTCTCATTCCAGGATAATCATCTTTACGTCACCCACGGATACGGCTGATGCGCATCACCGATTCCTGTGAGCGTATGCGGCGCATGATCTGCGCCAGGTGCACACGGTCACGCACCTCGACGGAAAAGTCCATGGCGGTATTCAGGCCGTCGCGTTCTTCTATAGAGACGGTATCGATGTTGGCATCCAGCTCGGCAATGGCGGCGGCGACCATGGCGAGCACACCGCGCTGATTCTTTACCTCGACCCGCAGGCCCACGGGGAACACGCCCTTGACGTCCTTCTCCCAGTGCACATCGATCCACTGCTCCGGATGTTTGCGATAACGCGCCACGTTGGGACAGCTTTCGGTGTGCACCACGATGCCGCGTCCGGCAGTGAGAAAACCGAGGATGGGATCGCCCGGGATGGGTCGGCAACAGCGCGCGTAATTCACCACCACGCCCTCAGTGCCGCGTATCGCCAGCACCGCGGCGGTCTTTTTGCTGGCGTTGCTTTCCGTGGCGGCCGGCAGCAGCTGGCGCGCCACCACCACCGCCAGGCGGTTGCCGATGCCGATATCCGCCAACAGGTCATCCCAGGTCTTGAGCTTCATGGCGCGCAGCAAGGTGGCCTTTTGCTCATCCTCCACCTGGATCAGCTCGGCGCCCATGTCCTCCAGCGCCTTGCCCAGGAGCCGTTCGCCCAGGCTGAGGGATTCCTCGCGTTGCAGATTCTTGAGGTAGTTGCGGATATGCGCACGCGCCTTGCCGGTGACCACATAATCCAGCCACGAGGGATTCGGCCGGCCCCAGTTGGAGGTGATGATCTCCACATGATCGCCGTTATGCAGCACGGTGCGCACCGGCACCAGCGCATGATTCAAGCGTGCGCCGACACAACGGCTGCCGATGTCGGTGTGCACATCGTAGGCGAAGTCGATGACCGTCGCACCGCGCGGCAACTTGCGGATATCGCCGTTGGGTGTGAAGACATAGACCTCGTCGGGAAACAGATCGACCTTGAGGTGTTCGAGGAATTCGTTGGGGTTGCCGGCCTGCGCCTGGATTTCCAGCAGGTCCTGCAACCACTGCAAGGCGCGCTTCTGCGCCTGCGCCGTGGCGCCCTGGTCACCGCTCTTGTACAGCCAGTGGGCGGCCACCCCCACCTCCGCCACGCGGTGCATGTCCTGGGTGCGGATCTGCACCTCGATGGACACACCGAAGGGTCCGAACACCACGGTATGCAGCGATTGGTAGCCGTTGGCCTTGGGGATGGCGATGTAATCTTTAAAACGTCCGGGGATGGGTTTGTACAGGTTGTGGATGGCACCGAGCACGCGGTAACAGGTGTCCACCTTGTCCACGATGATGCGGAAGGCGTAGACGTCGTAGACCTGGTCGAAACTCACGTGCTTCTGACGCATCTTGATGTAGATGCTGTAGAGATTTTTTTCGCGCCCGCTGACGTCCGCCTGTAATCCATCCTGTTGCAGGTGATTCAGGATGGCGTTACGCGCCTTCTCCACGATGGTCTTGCGGTTGCCGTGGCGCTTGCGCACCGCCTCGGACAGCACCCGGTAGCGGGCCGGATAGAGGTTGGCGAAACACAGGTCTTCCAGTTCGTGCGACCATTGGTGCATGCCGAGGCGGTTGGCGATGGGCGCGTAGATATCCAACGTCTCTCTGGCAATGGCGCGGCGGCGCTCACCACGCAGCGCCCCCAGGGTACGCATGTTGTGCAGGCGGTCGGCGAGCTTGATGAGGATGACGCGGATGTCCTGGGACATGGCGAGCAGCATCTTGCGGAAATTCTCCGCCTGCTCTTCTTCCTTGGTCTTGAATTCGATCTGGCCGATCTTGCTGACGCCGTCCACCAGGTCGGCCACGTCGGCGCCGAAGTCGGCGGCTACCTGCTCTTTCGCGGTGGGGGTGTCTTCAATGACATCGTGCAGGATGGCCGCCACGATACTGCGGCTGTCCAGGTGCATGTCGGCCAGGATGCGCGCCACTTCCAGGGGATGGAAGATATACGGCTCGCCGCTGCGGCGCTTCTGGCCATCATGCGCCTGGGCGCCAAACAGATAGGCACGATACACATCGCCGACCTCGGCGGGACCGAGATAGGTCTCGAGCAGGGCGCAGAGATCTCCGATCTGATAGCGCTCGCCCGAGTACGGCACGGGCGGGAGTTGCTCAGGCGCCGGCGCTGCCTTCTTTTTCGCCCGGGGCGCCGAGGACAACGGCGGTGACTCCGGTTTGATCTGCGGTGTCTTCATCGGCCTCTAAGCCGGCTTGCGGCGATGTATCATCCAGGATGGCGTTGGTAATGAAACCACCCGCGATCTCACGCAATGCAACCACCGTGGGCTTATCATTCTCAGGCGCCACACACGCCTCGGCGCCCAGAACCAGCTGCCGGGCGCGGCGTGTGGCGACCAACACCAGTTGGAAACGGTTTTCCACATTCTCCAAACAATCTTCTACGGTTACACGGGCCATGCCTCACCTCTGGATTTTGCGATCTAACACGGATTTCAGTCATGCGACGCCCACCGAACAGGTGGGTCGACATGCCACCCCTTACGCCTGGGGATCGGCCATCTTACTGATATTTTGTAATTTTTTCCATTTATTCGCGCAAAAGTGCGGCGGTATCGATGTTTAGCGGGCGTTTTTGCGCGCTTTTTCCCTGAAGGATGGCCACCAGGTCCGCACGGGCGGCATCGAACACATCGTTGACCACCACGTGATCGAACTCGCTGTAGTGACGCATCTCCGTCACCGCATCGCGCATGCGCCGGGCGATGATCTCGGGGCTATCCTGTCCGCGGCCGCGCAACCGCTCTTCCAAGGCGGCGCGGGTCGGTGGCAGGATAAAGATACTCACCGCGCCCGGCATATGTTGCTTGATGTTGCGCGCCCCCTGCCAGTCGATATCCAGGAGCACATCCTTGCCCGCCTCGAGCAGCTGATCGATGGAACTGCGTGCCGTGCCGTAATAGTTATCGAACACCCGCGCGTGCTCCACGAACTCGCCGGCCTTGACCTTATTTTCAAAGTCATCACGCGTGACAAAATAGTAGTGCACCCCGTGCGCCTCCCCCGGGCGCGGGGCGCGGGTGGTGTGGGAGACGGACACCGCCAGATTGGGCAGGGCCTGCATGAGGGCCTTGGCCAGGCTGGATTTGCCGGCGCCGGAGGG
>JAYUBZ010000121.1:0-1610 GCA_043740595.1 Gammaproteobacteria bacterium | reverse complement strand
CACCCAGCTCGGTCTCGTCACCCAGCGTCTGGTGAAGTAAACACCTCACGAGGAGAGTCAATATGCAGGCCATGCAACGCTTAAAACGCCAACTGCCCCTGCTCACCGGAATTTTTCTGTTGTCCACGGTAGCGAGTGGCATCGTGTATTTCGTGCATCAGGTGGTATCCGGTGTTCCGACCCAACCGAAACGCGTGGTGCAGCAGATCACGCTGCTCGCGCCGCCGCCTCCGCCAGTGGAGCAGCCACCTCCGGAAATACCCAAGGTGCAGGAGATACAGGATGTAGATCCGCCCCCGCAGGCGGCCAACGACGAACCACCACCGGGCGCCGACCTCGGTGTCGATGCCGATGGCAGCGCCGGCGGCGACAGTTTTGGCCTGGTCGGCAAGAAGGGTGGGCGCGATCTCATGGCCGGCGGTCCGTTTGCCTGGTACGCAGGCGTGCTGAAGCAGGACATCACCGGGCTGCTTGCGGAAAATAAGCGTGTGCGCAAGGGCCATTACACACTGGTGCTTAATTTATGGATCGATGCCAACGGCCGTGTGCAACGCTTCGAGCTAGTCAATTCCACCGGCAGTGCGGATTTGGATCATTCGCTTAAGGTGGCGTTGTCCGAGCTCGACCGTGTGCATGAGGCGCCGCCGGGAGATATGCCACAGCCGGTGAAGTTGCGTATCACCTCGCGTCTATAGCAAGCACTGCGTCATGGCGCCGGCCGCCACACGCAGCACTTAATGCAAAATAATAAAATCAGGGTTGTGACATATGCCGACAATTAATAAGGCTCGCTTGCTGGGTGCGGTATTCTTTATGCTGACGCTGGCCAGCATGGGCGCGCCGGCCGATGAAACCAGGGATCTAGCGGAGCTACACGCGACCATCGTCAACCTCGTCGACGAATTGGTCAATCAAGGCGTGCTCACCCGCGCCCAGGCGGACGCCATGATCCGCAAGGCGCAGGCCGACGCCGCCAAGGTGGTGAGTGAGCCTGCGGCGGCGGCGGAACCCGCGGCGGACGAGAAGCAGCCGGGTGTCGTGCGCGTCCCTTATGTCCCGGAGATCGTCAAGCAAGAGCTACGCGAACAGGTGCGCAACGAATTAAGGAAAGATGTGGTGCAGGACGTGGCACTCCAGGCCGAGAGAGAACATTGGATATTTCCTGGCATGATCCCCGAATGGACACAGCGTATAAAATGGGAGGGCGACCTGCGGCTGCGATGGGAACAAATCGGCTATGCCAGTAGCAATGCCCCGTATACCTATCTGAATTTCCAGAAAATAAACGACAAGCGTGGATTTTCAAACCCGGCACAGGAGGAGGACTACTTAAACACCAGCGTGGACCGCAGCCGGTCGCGCACGCGTTTGCGCTTGGGCATGACAGCCGATCTTTCCGCTGGCGTCAGTGCTGGATTGCGCATTGCCACTGGTAATCTGGCCGATCCGGTATCGACCAACCAGACCATGGGTAACAGCAATCGCCCCTATCAGCTCATCCTTGACCGTGTGTTTTTGCAGTATGAGTCGCCCGCCTCATCGGTGAACCTGTGGGGCGGACGCATGCCCAATCCCTGGTTCAGTACCGATCTCGTCTGGGACCCAGATGT
>JAYUBZ010000120.1:0-7265 GCA_043740595.1 Gammaproteobacteria bacterium | reverse complement strand
CCCCTCGGCATCGAGGTCGCGTGGCTGTCCGGCAAACTCAGCGCGCGCAACCGGTACCGCATGCTGGAGCTTATCGCCTCCGGTCGCGCCGCCGTGGCGGTGGGCACCCACGCTCTGTTCCAGGCGGAGGTGGAGTTTGCCCGCTTGGGGCTGGTGGTGGTGGACGAGCAGCATCGCTTCGGTGTGCACCAGCGCATGCAGCTGCGCGAGAAGGGCAGTCGCGACGGGGGTATGCCGCACCAGCTGGTCATGACCGCCACGCCGATACCGCGCACCCTGGCGCAGTCGTTGTACGCCGATCTGGACGTATCCATCATCGACGAGCTGCCGCCCAACCGCCGCCCGGTGGAGACCGTGGTGGTGCGGGACACGCGCCGTGCCGAGGTGGTGCAACGGGTGCGCGCTGCGTGTCTCGAAGGCCGCCAGGCCTATTGGGTGTGTCCGTTGATCGAGGAATCCGAGGTGTTGCAGCTGCAGACCGCCACCGATACGCAAGTGGCGTTGACGGCGGCCCTGCCGGAGCTGCGCATACACTTGGTGCACGGGCGCATGAAATCTGTGGAAAAGAAACAGGCCATGGCGGCCTTCAAGTCCGGCGCGGTGGATTTACTGGTGGCCACCAGCGTGATTGAAGTGGGCGTGGATGTGCCCAACGCCAGCCTCATGATCATCGAAAATGCCGAGCGCCTCGGTCTGTCCCAACTGCATCAGCTGCGTGGCCGTGTCGGACGCGGCAGCGCACAGAGTTCCTGTGTGCTCATGTATCACGCGCCGCTGTCGCAAAACGCGCGCGCGCGCCTTGCGGTGGTGCGCGCCACCAACGACGGCTTTGAAATCGCGCGCAAGGATCTGGAGATGCGCGGCCCCGGCGAGGTCCTGGGCACGCGCCAGACTGGCGAACAGCAATTTCACATCGCCGACCTGGTGCGCGATCAGGCGCTGTTGCCGCAAATCGAACGCGCCGCGGAACTGCTGCTTGCGCGTTACCCGCAGCACGTGGATCCGATCATTCGTCGCTGGCTGGGCGTGCGTGCGAGTTATGCGGATGTATGATGCCTCGCCAGCCGGTGCACCTTCGGTTTTTGTGACTGGCGGAGGCTGGTCCGGCGCTCGCTTACCGCGCATAATGTCGACCCATGCAAACCCGCTTCGCCTCTTAACGATGTTAACTGCATGAATGCTTCCGCCTTCGCCGAAGCGCCACCACCCTTAGCCGCCAACACGGCGGGCAAGGGTGGCAACTGGCGGCCGGCGCGGCAATACCTGCGCCACACCCTGCCGCGCGAAACCCTGGCCTGGCTGCTCGACCCGGCGTCCCTCACCCGCCGGGTGGTGGCGGTATGCCCGGGACACTTTCGTGTCGCGGTGGTCTCCCAAGGTTGGCACCGGCCGTTGTTGAATGAGGCGCGGGTCCTGGGCATGCAGGCCGCGGGCTACGCTTTTGTGCGTCAGGTTTACCTCATGTGTGATGAGCAGCCGTGGGTGTTTGCGCGCACCGTGATTCCGCGCACCACGCTCACCGGACACGAGCGGCGCCTGGCGCACCTGCACACGCGTCCGCTGGGCGAAGTATTGTTCGCCGATCCGAGCATGCGGCGCGGCGACGTGGAGATCGCGCGCCTCACCCCCGGGGATGGTTTGTATCACGCTGCCACGCAACGGCTGACAGCCAAACCCGCGGCCATCTGGGGACGCCGTTCGCTTTTTACCTTGAGCAATAAGCCGCTCCTGGTGAATGAAATCTTTCTGCCGGATATTCCGCCGTGCCTGCGATGAAGCTATCGACGCGTCTTAAGAGTTTGTTGATAAAGCCCATCCATGGGCTTTATCAACACGGCACATCCTTGTGCCGCACGCAGTCTGTTTTTCAACAGACTGCTAAGGATTACGCGCTGTTGATGCGCCTGCATCGGCCCATCGGCATAGTGCTGCTGCTCTGGCCAACCTTATGGGCGTTGTGGATCGCGGCGGCGGGATCTCCGGACCTGCGGGTGGCGGTGGTTTTCGTTTTGGGGGTGGTGCTCATGCGTTCCGCCGGCTGCGTCATCAACGACTACGCCGATCGGGATTTCGACCCGCATGTGGCGCGCACCCGCGATCGACCCATCGCCGCCGGACGCGTAACGCCGAAGGAGGCCCTGGTGTTGTTTGCCGTGCTGTGCCTCGCGGCCTTTGCCCTGGTGTTGCTCATGAATACCCTGACCATCGCCCTGTCGGTGATCGGCGCGTTGCTCGCCGCCAGTTATCCCTTTACCAAACGTTATACCCAGCTGCCGCAATTTTATCTCGGCGCCGCCTTCGGCTGGTCCATCCCCATGGCCTTCGCCGCCCAGACCGGCGCGATCCCGGATATCGCCTGGGTGTTGTTCGGCGCGAACGTCTTCTGGTCCGTGGCCTATGACACGCAGTACGCCATGGTGGACCGGGACGACGACCTCAAGGTGGGGGTGAAATCCACCGCCATCCTGTTGGGGGACTGGGACCGGATTTTCGTCGGTGCGAGCCACCTCCTGACCATCGTGTTGCTGGCCGCCGCCGGGCGCATGGCCGGTCTCGGGTTGATGTATTATGCTGGCCTGGTGGTGGCGGGCGCCATCGCGGGTTATCAGCAGGGGCTGATACGCCGGCGCGAACCGCAGGCGTGCTTCCGCGCGTTTCTTAACAACAACTATTTCGGCGCGGCGATCTTCGTCGGGCTGCTATTGGATTACGGCATTTGATCGGGCGCCGCCGGCGCTATCGACACCATTTGATAACCATCTCTACAGGAGCCACGCATGAAACTCTATGGGTCGGAAACATCGCCGTATGTGCGCAAGGTGCGCATCCTCATCAAGGAAAAGAACATCCCTTGTGAATTCATCATCGAAGGACCGGCGGACGCCGCCGGCCACGTCGCCGCGCTGAATCCCCTGGGCAAGGTGCCGGTGCTGCTGCGCGACGCGGGCGACGTGCTGTTCGACTCCCCGATGATCGTCGAGTATCTCGACAGCCTGAAGGGCGAACCCCTGTTGCCCCTCAACGGCGAGGCGCGCTGGGTGACCCAGCGTTGGCACGCCCTCGGCCAGGGTATACAGGACGCGGCGGTCGTGCGCTTGATGGAAATCCGCAAGCCGGAGGACAAGCAGATGCCCGACGTGATCAGCAAGCAGGAAGGCAAGATCGCCGCCGCCTTTAAATATGTGGACGCCGCCAAGCGCGGCGCGACCTATCTGGTGGACGACCGCTTCAGCCTCGCGGACATCGCCCTGGGTGTGGCCCTCGACTACATCGACCTGCGCTATCCGCATGCCTGGCGCGCGCAGTATCCGCGTCTCGCGCAATGGCAGGCGGGCATGGCCAAGCGCGCGTCGTTCGTGGAGACATTGCCGCCGGAAATGAAAAAATCATCGTGATCACGCACCCGGAAAATTTGCAGCGGACAATATGAGTGTCCGCAGGGTGGCATCGCCCACCAAACGCGGCGCCGATCTGCTTCCGCTGGTGGGCGATGCCCACCCTACGCCCATTTTTGAGATGGCCTCACTATGAAATATAAAGATCTACGCGACTTCATCCGGCAACTCGAACAGCGCGGCGAGTTGAAGCGCATTACCCAGGAGGTCGATCCCCATCTGGAAATCACCGAGATCTGCGACCGCACCCTGCGCGCCGGCGGCCCGGCCCTGTTGTTCGAAAATCCCAAGGGGCACTCCATCCCGGTGCTGGCGAATTTGTTTGGCACACCGGAGCGCGTCGCCTTCGGCATGGGTGCTGACTCCGTCGTAGCACTGCGCGATGTCGGCAGGCTGCTCGCCATGTTGAAGGAGCCGGAGCCGCCCAAAGGCTTCAAGGACCTGTGGGACAAGCTGCCGACCTACCGGCAGGTGCTCAACATGCCGCCCAAGGTGGTGAAGGACGCGCCGTGCCAGGAAGTGGTGATCGAAGCCGAGCAGGTGGATCTGGCGCGCCTGCCGATCCAGACCTGCTGGCCGGAGGACGTGGGGCCGCTCATTACCTGGGGACTCACCGTCACCCGCGGTCCGCATAAAGAACGTCAGAACCTCGGCATCTACCGCCAGCAGGTGATTGCGCGCAACCAGGTGATCATGCGCTGGCTGGCACATCGCGGCGGCGCGTTGGATTTCCGCGATTGGTGTGCGGCCCATCCGGGGGAACGTTTCCCGGTGGCGGTGGCCCTCGGCGCCGACCCGGCGACCATCCTCGCCGCGGTCACGCCGGTGCCGGATAGTTTGTCCGAGTATGGTTTCGCGGGTCTGCTGCGTGGCGCCAAGACCGAGGTGGTGCAATGCCTCGGCAGCGATCTGCAGGTGCCGGCCAGCGCCGAGTTCGTGCTGGAGGGTTATATCGAACCGGGTGAAATGGCGGACGAAGGCCCCTTCGGTGACCACACCGGTTACTACAACGAGGTCGAACGCTTCCCCGTTTTCACCATCGAACGCATCACCCATCGCAAGGATCCCATCTATCACAGCACCTATACCGGCCGCCCGCCGGACGAGCCGGCGGTGCTGGGTGTGGCGTTGAACGAGGTGTTCGTGCCCTTGCTGCAAAAACAATTTCCCGAGATCACGGATTTCTACCTGCCGCCGGAGGGTTGCTCCTACCGCGTGGCCGTGGTGAGCATGAAGAAGCAGTACCCGGGCCACGCCAAGCGCGTGATGTTCGGCGTGTGGTCGTTCCTGCGCCAGTTCATGTACACCAAGTTCGTCATCGTCACCGACGACGACGTCAACGTGCGCGATTGGAAAGACGTGATCTGGGCCATCACCACGCGCATGGATCCGGCGCGCGACCTCACCCTGGTGGAAAACACGCCCATCGATTATCTGGATTTCGCCAGCCCCGTGGCGGGCCTCGGTTCCAAGGTGGGTTTCGACGCCACCAACAAATGGCCGGGGGAGACGCAGCGCGAGTGGGGGCGACCCATCAGCATGAGTGCCGAGGTGAAGGCGCGGGTGGATGCCTTGTGGGGTGAGCTGGGTATTGACTAGGGAGCCTCTGAACAAGTGGCAAGAACCAGCATGCTACGTCCCCTCTCCCTAAGGGAGAGGGCCAGGGTGAGGGAAAAATCCATGATCACCCCCTCACCCTAACCCTCGACCTGCGTTTTTTGCCTCCCCGAAGGGGGCCCGAAGTGCGCGGGGGAGAGGGGACTTGTTCAGAGGTTCCCTAGCGTCAACCTGGAGTGCGGGAGCAAGCCGCCGCGCTCCATACGAAAAGCCCACGCAACCACCCTCTCTTTGGCACCGTTGGTGCGCAGGGTGTCATCGAACGTAGGGTGGGCATCGGGCCCACCACACGGGGCACCGATAAACTTCCGCTGGTGGGCGATGCACTGGAAACTGCTCCTGCGTTACCAGTACTTCCGCCATGGATGGCGGTCGCCCACCCTACAACGGCATGTCGGCGTCACTATTTTCTCACGGCCACCGCCTCCGCCACGGCGCGCGCCACGCTGCCGCTGGATTGCGGATTCTGGCCGGTGATGAGCAGGCCGTCCTGTTCCACGTGATCGGACCAGTTGGGCCGCGCGACAAAACGGGCGCCGAGTTCGCGCAGGCGCGATTCCAACAGGAACGGCATGATCTTATCCATTCCGGCGGCGCGTTCTTCCGCGTCGGTGAAACCCGTGACCTGGCGGCCCGCTACCAGGGATGCGCCGTTTTTCAGCTTCACCTCCACCAGACCGGCCGGCCCGTGACACACCGCGCCGATGATCTTGTTGTCGTCGGCGAACGCGGCCAACAGAATTTGCAGTGGCTTGTTCCCCGGCAAGTCAAACATGGTGCCGTGTCCGCCGGGTAGAAAGACCGCGTCGAACGCCGCCGCGCTCAGCGTCGCCACGGCCAGGGTGTGTTGCAGCGTGCCGATGGCCTCGGCCCAGGCCTGGGCGTCTTCCGCCTTGGGCGTACTGCGCGGGTCCACGGGCACGCCGCCCCCGCGGATGCTGGCCACGGTAATGGCGTAGCCACGCGCCTTAAACTCCAGGTAGGGCACGGCGAATTCCTCCAGCCACAGACCGGTGGGATGGTCCGCGTCGATTTTTTCACAGCTGGTGACCACCATCAGGATGTTTTTTGTAATGTTCATGGTTGGAGAGCCTTTAGTATTGGTAGATATAAATATGAGGATATGGCCTGTGTAAAGCACAGACCATGCCGCTGGATGGATATGTTAGGGGGTACATATGTATAATAATAATTATATTTTAATGGATCATGTATAAGAAAATTTATGGCAGATATGGAGTGGTACCGGAGCTTCGTCGCCGTCTACCGGGCGGGCACCGTGTCGGGCGCGGCGCGCGCGCGATTTCTGACACAGCCCGCCGTCAGCCAGCAGCTGGCGGCGCTCGAATCGAGCCTGGGGCTGACGCTCTTCACGCGCACACCGCGGCGCATGCTGCCGACGGAGCCGGGCAAAGAGCTTTACAACCATGTCGCGCAGGCGGTGGATGTGCTGGAGCAGGCGCCCCAGGCGCTACGCGGTACGCCGTTGTCCGCGCAACAGAGCGCGCTGCGTCTCGGCGCGCCATTGGAATATTTTCAGGAGACCCTCATCGCCAGGTTGACGGGTACGCCATTTCGCCTGCGTGTCGAGTTTGGGGTGGCGGCCGAGCTGGCCGATAAGCTGGCGCGTGCTGAGCTGGACTTTATTGTCGCGACCCAGCAAACCCCCGCGCCCGGTATCGAGTATCGCAAGATAGACAGCGAACGTTTCCTGCTGGTGGGTCCGGCCAAGGCGTGTCCGCCCGGCGTTACACGTAACACCAAGGCCAGCCGGCTCGCCCTGCAGCAATGGTTGGCCGGGCAGCGCTGGGTGAGTTACAGCGTCGACATGCCCATCGTGCGGCGATTCTGGCAAGCGTTGTTTCACGCGCGGCCGGCGTTTCAAGCCGCCGTGGTGATACCGAACCTGCACGCCATCCGCCGGGCGGTGGAATCCGGTTGGGGCATCAGTGTCTTGCCGGAGTACCTGTGCAAGACGTCACTCAAGGCGGGGCATCTCAAGCTGTTGTGGAAAACCCCGCAGGACGTGAGCAACGATCTGTGGATCGCCTATCGCAAGGTCGACAGAAACAAGATGCAGATCGACAGGCTGCGGAGGTTGCTGCAGGCAAAATACGCCTGATTCCCGCTGCGCACCGTGGACGGTAAATCCCACTAGGGAAGCTCTGATTAAGTCCCCACTGTCATTTCGACCGAAGGGAGAAATCCAGTAACAGCATGATGACGCTGAACTATCTCAATGTCAGATTTCTC
>JAYUBZ010000119.1:0-1514 GCA_043740595.1 Gammaproteobacteria bacterium | reverse complement strand
ACGATTGGCCAAGCCACTCATACAATACAAAAGACGATCGAAGCAGCGCAGTGTTTTGCGCCAGCTGATTAATTACCTGTTCGCAAGTGTCGTTCTGGTCATGCTCGCGCTGGGCTCGTACCTGTACTGGTTCAGCATCACCCGTCTGTCGCCGCAGGAAATCATCTATGTGGTCGAGCCGGGCGCCACGCTGCGCGGCTTCACGCAACAGCTGCACAACCAGGGCGTGCTGCCGGATGCGCACTCCCTGGTGTGGCTTGCCTACATCAAAGGCCAGGCGCGGCATCTCAAGGCCGGTGAGTATCGCTTTCGCAAAGGCATCACCGCACCGCAGCTGTTGGATCAGGTGATCACCGGTCGGGTGGTGGAGTATCCCCTGGTCATTATCGAAGGCTGGACCTTCAAACAGGTTATGGAGACCTTGGAGAAGGCGCCGCGACTCACGCATACCCTGCAGGGTCTGAAGCCGAACCAGATCATGGCGAGCCTGGGTTATCCCGGCATGTACCCCGAGGGTCGTTTCTATCCAGACACATATTATTACTCCGCTGGCATGTCTGATCTCATCATTCTGCAGCGCGCCTTCCAGAAAATGGATACGCGCCTGCAGGAGGAATGGGCCAATCGTGACGCCAGCGTGCCACTGAAGAATCCCGACGAGGCCTTAACCCTGGCATCCATCGTTGAAAAAGAAACCGGCCGCGCCGACGAGCGCCCCATGATCGCCGGTGTCTTTTCCCAGCGACTGCGCATGGGCATGCGCCTGCAAACGGACCCAACGGTGATCTACGGCATGGGGGATCAGTTTCACGGCAATATCCGCCTCAAGGATCTGCGTACACGCACACCGTACAATACTTACTTCATCAAGGGGCTTCCGCCGACGCCCATCGCTATGCCGAGCGGCGCCGCAATCCACGCGGTACTGAACCCGGCAAATACGAAGGCCTTGTACTTCGTGGCGCGGGGTGACGGTGGGCATGTGTTTTCCGACAATCTGCGGGATCACAATCAGGCGGTGGAAAAATATCAACTCAATGGTGGGTCGGCGAAAAAACCCACGCCCACGCCCGCGTCCAAACCAACCGTAGCCCCCCGGGCAAAACCTCGGGCGGCGTCTACGCCATGAGCCGGGGGAAATTCATCACACTGGAAGGCTCCGAGGGTGCGGGCAAGAGCACCAGTCTCGCCTATATTCAAACGTTGCTCACCGAGGCCGGCATTGCCGTCATCAGTACACGTGAGCCAGGTGGTACTGACACCGGTGAACAGGTGCGCAACCTCCTGCTACAAGGACGTGGCCAGGGTATGGGGAATGACACCGAGCTGCTGCTGATGTTCGCGGCGCGCGCCGAACACCTGGAGAAAGTCATCCGCCCGGCGCTGGACGCGGGTAAATGGGTGCTGTGCGATCGCTTCACCGATGCGACGTATGCCTATCAGGGGGGAGGGCGCGGTATCGCCGACGCGCGTATCGCCGCGCTGGAATCCTGGACCCAGGGGGATCTGCGGCC
>JAYUBZ010000118.1:0-6205 GCA_043740595.1 Gammaproteobacteria bacterium | reverse complement strand
TTGAGACGCATGCGCCAGCCGCCGGAGAAGGTCGCGACCGATTGATCTTCCTGGCCCGGGGCGAAGCCGAGGCCGCGCAGCAGACGCGCGGCACGGGCGCGCGCCGTGTAGGCGTCGATGACCTCCAGGCGCGCATGCAATGTGGCCTGGCGTGTGCCCTCGTTGGCGGCTTCCGCCTCGGACAACTGGTTCTGGATGCGGCGCAGTTCCTCGTCGCCATCCATGACGTAGTCGATGGCGATGCGCTCGGTGGCAGGTGTTTCCTGCGCTACATGCGCGATGACCAGATTGGACGGCAGGGAAAAATCCCCCGCATCTGGTTGCAGCTCGCGCCGGATCAAGGCAAGCAGGCTGGACTTACCGCAACCGTTGGCGCCGGTGATGCCGACCTTGTAGCCGGGAAATAGCGTGAGGTTGACGTTTTCGAACAGGGCGCGCGGCCCGCGCCGCAGGGACAGATTCTTCAGAGTTAACATGGCGCGGCAGTGTAGCATGGGTAGTGTGGTGGGTGGAGACATCACCGGACGTGCGTGTCTTGCGACGTCAGCGCCCCTGGACTACCCTGTGTGGGCCAGGGGATGGCATGGCCGTCCTGTTCTATATTCAGCGTTCGTTATTGCGAGGCTATATGTCCCGGTTACTCACCCTGACCCGGGCGGCGCGGCTCGTCGGGGTTACGCGCGGCGCCCTACAGAAGAAAATCGTCGGTGGCGAGCTTGAAACCTTCGAAGGCATGGTGTCGCCGGAAGACCTGCTGCGCGCCTACCCCGAAACGCACCTCGACGACACTGCGGTGATGGAGCGCTTTACCCAGATCAAGGATAACGCCTTCAGTCTGCGTGTGCGTGAACGCATCCTGCCCGATCTCGATGTGCTCCTCGCCCGCCTGACCGCCCTCGGTAGAGAGTTATCCCAACTCAAATCGCAGATGGCACGCTACCAAGATACGCTCGGCCAGTTGGACGAGCGGCTCGACGGTATGGAGCGGAACGATGTGCGCCTGCGTCCGGCCTTCACCGCACTGCGTTCCTGGATGCGCGGCGAGTTGGAAAAGAATGCCAGTCCCTCCGATGGCACCCACGCCCTGGTCATCCGCGACACCTTGCTGCGCCTCATGGTCGCCCAGGTACGGTTGTTGCCCAGTGGCCGCGAGTTTTTTGTCGAGGGGTCGGACAGCATACTCGAGGCCGCGCTGCGCGCCGGTATCTCCCTGCCCTATGGCTGCAGCGACGGCAGCTGCGGCCTGTGTAAGGCGCGCATCGTCTCTGGCCAGAGTCAGCCGATGCGCGCGCCGGTTTTCGAGCTGAGTCCGGATGACCAGGCCCGGGGACAGGCCTTGCTCTGCTGTCATGTGGCGTTGACAGACCTTGTCATTGAGGCGACACCACCGGCGAGTCCACAGGACATTCCGCGCCAGCAACTGGTTGCGCAGGTCAAGGCCATCGAGTTCCCGGTGGAGGATATGGCGGTGTTGCATTTGCGCTCGCCCGCGTCCCGCCGCTTGCGTTTTTTGTCGGGCCAGCATGTGCGTCTGGATCTGGGTGCCGGCATGGCCGCCGATTATCCGGTGGCCAGTTGCCCCTGTGAAGAGCGCACCCTGCAGTTCCATATACGACGCCGGCCGGGTAATGGCCTCGCCGAAAAGGTATTTGCGGACTTGAGCGACACCGACGTCGTCAGCGTTATCGGCCCCTTTGGTGAATTTGTGCTGCAGGAGGAATCGGATCGCCCGCTGTTGTTTATCGCGGCGGATGACGGCTTCGCGCCTATTAAGAGCCTGATTGAACATGCCCTCGCCCTGGATGTGGCCGACGTCATGCATCTGTACTGGTTTGGCCTGCACGCCCAAGGCCAGTATCTGGATAACCTCTGTCGTGCCTGGGCCGATGCCTTGGACAACGTTCTCTATACGCCGATCATGTTGCTGCCCGAGAGGACGGCGGCGGGGGCGGCAACGTTATCGACGCCGGCGCTGCTGGCGAACCTCGAACACCTGAGGCAGACGCACCCTGACTTGGCGGAGTTTGAGGTGTATCTCGCCGGCCCGCAGCCGTTCGTGGATTTCACCCGCGGTTTCCTGCTGCAACACAGTCTGCCGGATCGGCAATTGCATGTGGATTACACCAGCGAGGTGGATTGATGCACGTCGTCATAGTCTTTTTTGTGCTGGACCGAGGGACTGGTGGCTGCCTGTCGCCACCGTATTTTGGCACGGCACAGGAGGGTGAGCCATGACATCAAACACTTTAGAGGTTCCCTTGCGTATTCACTCCGGTTTTTCTTGGCGTTCTTGGCGGTTCAAGCAAGTATTCTCAGTCTTCCCTCGCGCCGCGTGCCCGTAGCAAGGCCGCCGTCAACCGGTTTTCCTCGATGGGATAGGCGAGGGCCTCGAACAGCGTAAAACGCGCGCGCAGTTTGTCCAGCTGATGTGCCTGATCGCGTTCGTAGAAGACGATCAGCTTGGTGGCGGGGGTTTTCTGTATCACCGCCAGCAGGGATTCCAGGCTGCTGGTGCGGTCGCGGAAATCCGACTGGAAGTTGAATTCCGCGACGATCACATCGGCGGAGATTTTCTTCAGTTGACTGATGGCCTTGCGCACCGAGCGCTCGCCGATAACGCGATAACCGCTTTGTTCGTACAGCGGGACAAAGTTGGGATAGCCGCCTAGCTCGATGATGGAAAGCAGGAGGCCGGACGATGCGGAGGGGGTGGCGTCGGCGCTGATATTCATGTGCCGATTATAACCGTAGCGCGGAGGTGGGCGAAGGTGTTTTTGGCCGACGGGGCAGTCGCTATTGTCCTCCGCTAGTGGCCACCCGCGGTCAGCTGGTGCGCGGCCTCCAGCAGTTCCGAATAGGGCTGGGCGCCCACCAGAACTTTTTCCCCAAATACATAAGCCGGTGTGCCGGCAATGCCCAATTCCTGAGCGAAGCGCAGGTTGCGTGTGAGGCGTTCCGAGTAGACGCTATCCTCCCAGGCCGCCGCGACCGTGGCGGGCGGAATGCCGCATTCCTGCGCCAGCATCGTCAGCACCTCGGTGTCGCCGATATTACGGCCTTCGGTGAAGTAGGCATGGAACAAACGTTCGTGCAGGGCGTAGAAGGTTTCCTGCCCGAATTGTTTCGCTGCCTCTGACAGGAGCAATGCGCTGCGCGAATTAGTGGTGAAGCGGTGCGCGCCCATCTCGATGTGTTCTTCCTGGGCCATCTGTGTCAGTGCCTGCATCATCTGCGACCAGCGTTGCGGCGCATAACCGAGTTTTTCGATGGGCATGCCCGACGTTGGTGTCTGCGGGTGTATCTCCAGGCCGCACCAATTTATCTTGAGGTTGTATTCCTGACGCAAGTGCAGCAGGCGACGGCTGCCGATGTAGCAGAACGGGCAGATGTAGTCGGAAAACACACTGATCCGGAGTTCCGGTTTGGATGGGTCCATCGCTGTATTCTCCTGGGAACCCGCAGTCGGTGGGTGAGGCGGGGGAATCGATTCAGTGTCGCGGCTGTCGCTATTATAAGTCAACTGTCCGGGGTCTGGTCCGGTCATTCAGGGGGGTGCTAGCGTATTCGTCCTGCAAAATAATCGTCGTACTGTGCATGTTTGTCTTTTTCTTGCTATCGTCGACACTATACTTCTATGATCTCATGACGCATCGGAGCCAGACAGCATGCCAGGAAAAAAGAAAACAGCCAGCCGGCGCCCGCAGTCAGCTTCGCCTGGGGCACGCAAAAAGTCCGCAGCAAAAACCTCCGCTTCAGCCAAAGCAAAATCCACCATCGCCCGGACCAAGTCGCGTACCAGCCGGAAATCCACGGCGGGGCACGCGCCTGGATGGCTGGACGCGCTGGGGCGTTACGGCGTGTTGCGCAGCCTACTGGCGATGACCGGCGTGCTGCTGTTTGTGTTTGCGACGTCGTCCGGCGTGGTGCCGGTGTATAGCGGCTGGCCGTTTGTATCGACGGTGCTGTTGCCGGTGCTGGCGCCCTTAATCGTGATGCTGCTGCTGCTGGATGCCTTGATGGGTCGGGTGCTGATGAGCGATCTGCAGGGTGCGGAGCGCGCCCGCAAGCGCACCACGGTTATCGTCAATCTGCTGCTGGTCGTGGCCGTGGTGCTTCGTTGGCTACCCTACTATATGGCGCTTGGGAAGTAGTTTCGCTGTCCCTGGGGGTGATGGAAGTGTTCATCAGCGTCTGAGCCGGTGGGTCCGGAGCGGGCGTTGGCGCCAACAGGGGTGACCCACAGGGTCACAGGCGGACGGCAAAACGGCACAACCCGGCTGCCGGGGCAGGGTCGCTACGGAGGTCTAGTAAAAGCACAAGGGAGTGGACGCATCGCCGATCTGTACAGGACAGCCGGGTTTCCCCTCATTTGGCACCATAGATTCAAAGATATGGGTTGATAATCATACCATTGGCATAATTTGTGCAAGAATCCTGTTGATGATTGGGCTTGAGCCAGGAAGGAATTGCACAGGCCCGCAACAGGTAGTTTAGACAAAATCAGGAAGATAGCACTATGCAGAGGGTGGCCGGTTCGGCGGAAAAGACACGCGTGCTGGTGATCGACGATTCGCGGGTAATGCGGCACGCGGTCAACCGGGTACTCAACCAGGAATTCGATATCCTTGAGGCTGAGGATGGCGAGGCCGGTTGGGAAAAGCTGCTGAGCGACCAAAGTGTGCAGGTGGTCATCAGCGATGTACAAATGCCGCGTCTCGATGGCTACTCCATGATCTGCCGGATACGCGCCGCGGATCTGTCGCGCATCGCCGGCATCCCCATTATCGTGATGACCGGAGCCGACGATGACATCACGCGCGAACGCGCTTTCGCCTGCGGCGCCAATGACTTTATCACCAAGCCTATCGACTCGATGCAGTTGCTGTCGTGCGTGCGCAATCATGCGCTGTCGGACCAGGACGGCGCCGTACTCGCCGATTCGGCGACGACCCTTGGCGCGGCCTCCAATTTCGACCCGCTGACACAACTGCACAGCCGTCGCTATCTTCTCGACAACAGCGCGGCGATCATCGCGGCCGCGAAAAAGAACAACATCACCCTGTCTATTATACAGATCGGCCTGGATAACTTTGCCACCCTGCGCCAGCAGCACGGTGACGATATTGCCGATCAGGTGCTGATCTGGCTGGCGAAGCTGCTACAGTCCAAGACACGCAAGAATGATACCGTTGCACGTATCGGCAACGCGGAATTCACCCTGGTCAGCCTGTCATCCGGGCGGGTGGAGGCAGCGGTACTGGCCGAGCGTCTGCGTTCCGAGGTTTCCGCCAAACCTTTTTCCGTCGGAGGCAAGGATATCCGCATCACCGCCAGTGTGGGACTGGTGACCATGGGGCACGATCTCGGCGATAGCCTTGAGGAACTGTTGGTGATCGCACGCCGGCGCCTCAAGACCGCCAGCACGAGTGGTGGTGATCGTCTGTGTGTCAGTGATGAAAAGAATTCGTCCAGCCAGGTCGAAGAGACCATCATCGAGCAGCCGAGTCTGGATGCGGCGCTGGAAATGCTGGCACGCAAAGACATCGGGACACTCCAGCCCTATGCATTGCAGCTGATCTTGAGCACTATGCCGCTGCTGGAATTCTGCAATAAGAAATTTTCTCTCGAATTGGATATCGAAATCGAAACCATCAAGGAACGGCTGTCGCAGGACTGACGTTGCGGGTAGGGCGACAAGGCGCAGCGCGACTCTGTTGCCGACCCAGGTAATCTAATCGTTACGCCGGATTTCCCGATGTGTGCGTTTTGCACCGGGCTGCGCTTCGTTCATGTCCATCCATCACCCATGCCAGCATGACATTCCCACCTGCTGGGGCTGTTAACGCAGGGCCGCGCTTATCTCTACGCAGGATGGGTCTGTGTGCCTTGCCTGGTGCTGGATGTCACGCTAGTGTCAGCGATGTTCCGACGGGCAAGTGCTACTGACGATGCAGCAAAAAAGCAGAAGACTACTAATGGCCCTGGCGTGCCTGGCGCTGGCCAGTTTTGTTGCGCTGTTGTCACTGAATGGCGCCAGAGAAATTCCCTACTGGGGTGTGCATACGGTGATGGCCATCGGCATCCTGCCATTGATATTGGCGGTGATGGGGTATTTTGTCCCGGTGCTGACACGCACCGGCGCGGAGGACAAATCGGCCAAGCTGTTGCCACTGTTGGCGTTGGCCGGCGGTGCGTCGGCCGTGGC
>JAYUBZ010000117.1:0-2414 GCA_043740595.1 Gammaproteobacteria bacterium | reverse complement strand
GCTTGAGTTGTTCCGCCGTCAGGGGCGCGGCGATTTCCTTGGTGGTGAGGCCTTGCTCATTAATTTCGACAATTTTAGAGTGCCGGCACATATCGTCTGCCGAGTCGCCATAATGCCAGTGGCCGCTGGCGTCCTGACATTTTTTGATTTTGCCGCCCGGGGCGGGCTCCGCTTGGGCGGTTACGCTTAGCAGGGCAAAGGCGGCCGTCAGTACGAGCAGAGAGGTTAGGGAGGGTTTGGCCATAGTGGGTACCTGTGCAATCACGAATGTCCACAAGACTAGGGCGAATGATTAAAATGTCAACGTCTTTCCCCGTTCGGGACGCCGGAAGTAACGGTCTGGCCGTCGAACGCACGGGTCTTCTCGCTGGATTGGGCGCGTGTGTTGGGCTGGGGTCATGGCATAAAATCTGCGTCTCCATTCTCAATCCCCAGGGAGCCCCTTCGGCCAAGGTAAGATCCGGCCATCTGTCGGGCGTGACGTTAGCATTGCCGGGTAGGGTGCCGTATCGGCGACGGCATTGCGGGGGATAAGCAGGTTTGGCATGGGCCTGCCGCACCCATCAGCCTAGGTGGGGGTTTGATCGACCCAGGGACAGACAAAACGAAACTTCTTAAAGAATTTCATAGTCTATGAGAGGATGCGGGCGCCCACAGTGTTATTCTGCAACATCAGGTGATAGTAATTACAAGACGCCACGGTTGCCGTCTTTTTCAACTATCGAAGACACATTCTTATATTCGAGTCAGTCGGCAAGTAGAAGCCCCCCTCAAACCAGTCGACTATTTTTGGAGAGCCGTATGACAAAGCGCAGATCACTGGACGGTATGCGGGATCTGCCGTCCACCATAGCGCGGGATCAGGCCTTCATCGGCAACCTGCAGGGTAAAGATAATTACCTGGTGCGGGGCATGGTGCGTGGCAACAGCGATGTGGAGGGCGCGGTGATGCTGGCCCAGGATTGCCGATGGCAGGGCAATGTGGTGGCCGACACCGTGGTGATCCGAGGGCGCGTGGAGGGTAATGTCACCGCGCGTTTCAAGCTGGAGTTGCGTTCCACCGCGCAGGTGAGCGGCAACGTCAGCAGCCCGCTGATCGCCATGGCCGAGGGCGCCGTGGTTCAGGGCAGCATCGGTCGCGACAGTATGGTGACGCACTTCAAAGAACGGCGTACGCACTGAGCTGAGCGCCGTCAGCCGCCATATTTGGTACGATAAGCGCGAATAGCGGTGAGATGCGCACGTACCTCGTGTTTTTCTTCCAGATAAGCGACCAGTGTGTCCAGCGTCACGATACTGGTGACCCGCAGCAGGTGGCGCTGTTCCACCTCTTTTACCGCCGATATTTCGGCGTGACCCCGTTCCATACGATTGAGTGCGATCACCACACCCGCCGGCGTGGCGCCGGCCTGATGAATGATGTCTATCGACTCCCCCACGGATAGGCCGGCGGATATCACATCATCAATGATCAATACCTTCCCCTGCAGCGGCGCGCCGACAATATTACCGCCCTCGGCATGTTTTTTTGCCTCCTTGCGATTAAAGGCATAGGGAACATCGCGTCCATGCTGGTCCGCCAGGGCAATGGCCGTGGCGCACGCCAGGGGGATGCCTTTGTAGGCGGGGCCGTACAGCATATCGAAGTCAAGTTCCGAGTGCAGGATGGCCTGGGCGTAAAAGCGCCCCAGGCGTGCCAGCCGGTCACCCGTATTGAACAGACCGGTATTGAAGAAATATGGACTGATGCGCCCGGATTTGAGGGTGAATTGGCCGAAGCGCAGGACATCGGCGGCGATGGCGAAGTCGAGAAATTCCTTTTGATAGACATGCATGGCTTAGTTGTTTTTCCCGAAACGTTTTGTCGGCTGCGCGGTGTGCGACGCAGGTGGGCAGCGCTGTACCGTTCAGTAAAGGTGAGCGGTGTTGATATTCAGGGATGCCACAAACCCGCCATCTTTCCGGTCCACCGCGATGGCCAAGTGTTCATAGCGGCAATGTAACGGCAAGAAGGCGTAGTCGTCTACCTTTCCCGGCTGATGCTGCAGGAAATCGTCCAGGGCCTGCTGACTGCGCGGTGATTTGTTCACCAGCAACGCCACCGGCATGCCTTGCGCCGGTATTTTCCGCCGGTTGTCAGCGGTCAGGGGCGCATACAGCTCGCCATGCAGAAACAGGGGTTTGCCTGCGAACAGGCTTTTGACCAGGGATTTTCTTTCCGCCTTGTCCAGGGGCAGGTCGACGTAGGCATAGGGCGGACGCGTATCCGCATGGTCGATAATTTCTTGCGCCGCCGCACCCACACCCGCCACCTGCTCGGGGTTCAGGGTGTAAAAGGCGCCGTCGGCAAACACCACGAGATCGGTGCGCTGGTCATAGACCGTCCAGACGCCCCAGGACAATGCCAGTACCTG
>JAYUBZ010000116.1:0-3905 GCA_043740595.1 Gammaproteobacteria bacterium | reverse complement strand
CCCGAGCATCTCCGCAGTGCCCTGCATGACACTGCGGTGCGCCTGGTGCGCTCACTCCACTACCGCAATGCCGGCACGGTGGAATTCATCTACGACCAGGACTCCAAGGCGTTTTATTTTCTCGAGGTGAATACGCGCCTGCAGGTGGAACACGGCGTCACCGAACAGGTTTACGGTATCGACCTGGTGCAGTGGATGATACAGCTGGCGGCGGGCGAGCTGCCGGATCTCGCCCTGCTCGCGCGCAAGCTCGCGCCGCGCGGCCACGCCATCCAGGCGCGCGTCTACGCCGAGGACCCCAACAAAAATTTCCAGCCGTCGGCGGGCCTCCTCACGCAGGTGGAATTCCCGCGCGCCGCTCACCTGCGTATCGATCACTGGATAGAAAGCGGCGTGGAGGTGTCGCCCTACTTCGATCCGATGCTGGCAAAAGTGATCGTCCACGCGGACAACCGCGACGCCGCCATCCAGCAACTGGATGCGGCCCTGGGGGCGACGCGCCTCTATGGCGTCGAGACCAATATCGATTATGTGCGCGCCATTCTCCATACCGATGTCTTTGCCCAAGGCCGTCTCTACACGCGTTATCTCAACGACTTCGCCTATCGGCCCTGCACCCTGGACGTCATCAGCGCCGGCACGCTGACCACGGTACAGGACTATCCCGGTCGCCTCGGGTACTGGGACGTGGGGGTGCCGCCCTCCGGGCCGTTTGATGACTACTCCTTCCAACTCGGCAATCGCCTGCTGGACAATGTGCAAAACGCCGCGGGCCTGGAGATCACCCTTAACGGCCCCAGCCTGCGTTTCAACCACGCGACGGCCATCGCCCTCACCGGCGCTGCCATGCACGCCACGCTGGATGACCAGCCGGCGCCGTTCTGGCAGGTCATTCCCGTACACGCCGGCCAGACCCTCAAGCTCGGCAAGGTCAGCGGCGGCGGCGCGCGCAGTTATCTGCTGGTGCAGGGCGGGATCCAGTGCCCCGATTATCTCGGTGCCAAATCCACCTTCACCCTGGGACAGTTCGGCGGCCACGGTGGACGGGCACTGCGCGCCGGGGATGTGTTACACCTGCTGCCATCCAACGGTGCACAACGCGGCGCGTCCATACCCCAAGACCTGCGCCCGGCCATCGATCACCACTGGACGCTGCGCGTGATCTACGGACCCCATGGTGCGCCGGATTTTTTCACGCCTAAGGATATCGACACGTTTTTCGCCAGCGCCTGGGAGGTGCACTACAATTCCAGCCGCACCGGCGTGCGCCTGATAGGACCCAAACCGGAATGGGCGCGCAGCGACGGCGGCGAGGCGGGCATGCATCCGTCCAACATCCACGACAACGCCTATGCCATCGGCACCGTGGATTTCACCGGCGACATGCCGGTCATCCTCGGGCCCGACGGCCCGTCCCTCGGCGGATTTGTCTGCCCCGCCACGGTGATCCATGCGGACCTGTGGAAAATCGGACAGTTGAAGGCCGGGGATAAAGTGCGTTTCGAAGCCGTGGACATGGACTCGGCGGTGGCCCTGGCGCGCGCGCAACAGGATGGCATCGCGCAACTCACGAATATCCCGACACCGGTCACGCCGATCACGCCCGCCTCGCCGATCGTCCGGCACTTGAGTGCAGAGGATAACGGCGTCGCCGTGACCTATCGGACCGAAGGCGATCGTTATCTCCTGGTGGAATACGGCCCCATCGTGCTCGACATCGCCCTGCGCTTTCGCGTGCATGGGTTGATGCTGTGGCTGCAGGCGAACAAACCCGAAGGCGTGTTGGAGCTGACCCCGGGTATCCGTTCGCTGCAGGTCCACTACAACAGCCTGGTGCTGCCGCTGCCCGCCCTGCTCGATGTACTGCAACAGGCGGAGGCGGTGCTGCAGAACGTGCAGGACCTGGAGGTAGCGGCGCGCATCGTGCACCTGCCGCTGAGTTGGGACGACGACGCCTGCCAGGTGGCGATCAAAAAATATATGCAATCGGTGCGCAAGGATGCGCCCTGGTGCCCGAGCAACATCGAATTCATCCGGCGCATCAACGGCCTCGACACTATCGAACAGGTGCGCGACATCGTGTTCAGCGCGCGCTACCTGGTGATGGGCCTGGGGGACGTGTACCTGGGGGCACCGGTGGCCACGCCCCTGGACCCGCGTCATCGCCTGGTCACCACTAAATACAATCCGGCACGCACCTGGACGGCGGAAAATTCCGTGGGCATCGGCGGCTCGTATCTGTGCGTGTACGGCATGGAAGGACCCGGCGGATACCAGTTTGTCGGACGCACCCTGCAGATGTGGAATCGTTGGCGCCAGACGGCGGAGTTCGAGCGGCCCTGGCTGTTGCGCTTCTTTGATCAAATCCAGTTCTACCCGGTGAGCGCACAGGAACTGGAGGACATCCGTCTGGCCTTTCCCAAGGGCGGTTATCCGCTGAAGATCGAGCACACCAGCTTCAGTCTCAAGAGTTATCAGGCCCTCGTCACGCAGCATGCCGACGGCATCGCGGACTTCACCCGAAGGCGCGAACAGGCATTCGCCGCTGAGCTGCAACGCTGGATCGAATCCGGTCAGATCAATTTCGAATCCGACCAGGACCTTGCGCGTGCACACACCGTGGAAGCGGCCCTGCCGGAGGGTTGTGTGGCGGTGGAGAGCCCCGTGGCGGGCAACGTGTGGGAGGTACTGGTCAAACCCGGTGATACTGTGCAGTCTGGGCAGGCCCTGTTGATTCTGGAATCCATGAAAATGGAAATTCTGATCAGCGCACCCGCCGCCGGGGTGGTATACGCCATCCGCCACGGCGCCGGCAGCCAGATCAATGCGGGCCAGACCCTGCTAATATTGCAGGAGGAGAATCCATGAATCTGACCCTGAGCGCATTGCGCGCGGCCTATCTTTCCGGCGAGCTCACCCCGCAGGCCGTGGTGGCGGATATCCAACAACGTTGCGAGCGGCATGCCGCGCATAACATCTGGATCACACGTCTTACTGGCATACAGCTACGGCCTTACCTTGAGCGGCTCGCGCAACACAACCCCGTTGAACTGCCGCTGTATGGCATACCCTTCGCCATCAAGGACAACATCGATCTCGCCGGCGTGCCCACCACCGCCGGGTGCGCGGCGTTCGCCTACACGCCAGGGCATTCGGCGTTTGTGGTGCAGCAGTTGATTGACGCCGGGGCCATCCCTATCGGCAAAACCAATATGGACCAGTTCGCCACCGGGCTGGTGGGCACCCGCTCCCCCGAACCCTGGGGCGTGTGCCGCAATGCGTTCAATCCGGACTACATCTCCGGCGGCTCCAGCTCCGGCTCCGCGGTGGCCGTGGCCCTCGGCCTGGTCTCGTTTTCTCTCGGCACCGACACCGCCGGTTCGGGGCGGGTGCCGGCGGCCTTCAATAATATTATCGGCGTCAAACCCTCCAAAGGTCTGCTCAGCATGCAGGGCGTGGTACGCGCCTGTCGCAGCCTGGATTGCGTGAGCCTCTTCGCCCTGACCACGGACGATGCCAACGCGGTGCTGCAACAGGCGGCGGTCTTCGATGCGCATGACGACTACGCGCGGCGTAACCCCTACGCCAACAACCACAGGCACTATGGCCTGTCGCAAGGGCCGTTCCGCTTCGGTGTACCGCAAGCGGCGCAGCTTGATTTTTTTGGCAATGCCTCGGCGCAGGCGCTCTTCCAAACAAGCGTGGAACGACTGCAGTCCCTGGGTGGTGAAAAAGTCGACGTGGACTTCACGCCCTTCCTCGACGCCGCGCGCCTGTTGTACGAAGGTCCGTGGGTCGCGGAACGCTATGTGGCGATCGAAGACATCATTACCCGCCGGCCGCAGGCGCTGCTGCCGGTGATCCGCAGCATTATCGGCGGCGCGCGGGACAAGACCGCCATCGAC
>JAYUBZ010000115.1:0-2245 GCA_043740595.1 Gammaproteobacteria bacterium | reverse complement strand
CATTTCGACCGAAGGGAGAAATCCAGTAACACCATGATGACGCTGAACCATCTCAATGTCAGATTTCTCGCTGCGCTCGAAATGACAACTTGTTCAGGGTTTCCTTAGTATTAATCAGGTAAAGCCGCCTGGTCGGAGATGGACCCACGACCCTGCGTACCGATCGGCTGTCCGGTGGTCCGGACAGCCGATTTTTTTGCTGTTCATCCCCTGTGACGTTAAGAGTCGTTACGTTGTGCCCGCGTTGGTGGTGACCTGGAGGGGATTGAACGCGCGGATTGCCGTTTAGGCGAGTGTCACGCTCAGAGTCATAGCCCGCGGACTAATCAGTTAAGCACGCCCGCGGGCAGTTGCATGGTGACGCAATGCAGACTGCCGTGTTGTTGAATCAGCGGCAGACAGTCGATACCGATGATTTCCCGCCCGGGAAAGCAAGTCCCCAGACGCGCCAGGGCGACAGCATCCGCCGGGTCATTGTAGGTGGGTACCAGCACGGCATCGTTGATGATGAGGAAATTGGCATAGGTGGCGGGTATGCGTATGCCGTCCTCATCCAGTTTGGCGCGCGGCCAAGGCAAGGGCACGAGGCGGTACGGTTCGCCGCTGATGCTGCGCAGTGCATGCAGCTCCCTCTCCATGGCCTGCAGCTCGGCATAGTGTTCGTCTTGTGGGTCGTCGCACTGGACGTAGGCGATGGTATTGACGTTGCAATAGCGCGCCAGGGTGTCGATATGGCTGTCGGTGTCATCCCCCGCCAGGTAGCCGTGTTCCAGCCACAACACGCGCGTCACACCGAGGTGCTCGCCGAGTAGTTGTTCCAGTTGCGCCTGCGACATGCCCGGGTTGCGGGTCGGTGCCAGCAGGCAGCGGCGCGTGGTGAGCAGGCTGCCCGAGCCGTCCACCTCGATGCTGCCGCCTTCTAAAATGAGGTCCACCCGCTGCAGCGGCGCGTTGCCGAAGGCACCGGCAGCGTGCAGGCGGCGCGTGACATGGTTGTCCAGGTCGGCGGGATATTTGTCACCCCAACCGTTAAAAGTGAAATCCAGCAGGCGCGTCTCACCGCTGCAGCTCACGCTGATCGGGCCGTGATCGCGCGCCCAGGTGTCATTCGAATCGGAAATGTGCAGCAGCAGCCGGTGTGCGGACAGCCCCGCAGCCTGCAGGCGTGTCGCGACGTGCTGTTTGTGGTCTTCGTCATAACAGGCGATGAGTATTTTTTCCCGTTGTGCGATGGCCAGGGCGATGGCGACAAACACCGGTTCGACGGCGGCCAGACTCGGCGCCCAGTCACTGTGGGCGTGGGGCCAAGTAAGCATGACCCCGCTCTGGGGTGCCCATTCCGGTGGAAGGTAGGATCGGCAAGGGGCTTCGGACATGATGGATTCGGTGTGTTGGACAGTTAGAGTTGTAGCGGCGACGCATCATAGCGCGCAGGCGCAGGCAGGCCAAGGGCGTTTCAATGGCGCTCCAGCTTGCCGAGTTCCTCAAGGATAGAGAGCACCAGGCCGCGGCTGCGCGTACCGAGGTGACGGGTGAGTTTCTCCGGGTCGCGCTCGCCGTTGATCAGGGGCCGCAGGGTCGACGCCACACGCGCCATTTCACCGCCCACCCGCGACATCTGTTCGCCCATGTTGGCCAAGGCCACCAGGGCGGCGCTGTCGCCACGCGCCGCCTGGGTCACCATGGCGGCCAACCCGGGTGCGGCCATTTGCGGATTGCCGGTGGCGGCTTGCAGGTCCGGCAGGCTTGCGGGATTTTGCAAACCGCCGAGGATAGCGCGCAGGATGATGCTGTCTTCCTCGTCCAAGGCATTTAACAATGCGGTGTCGCGCCGTCCCCCCAGGACCTGGCGCAGCGCGGCAACGAGGTTGGCCCATCCACTCTCCGCCATGCCCTTGAGGGGCGCCTCCAGCTGCACCACCAGACCGGGTTGGTGGCAGGCCTCGACCACGGCGTGGATGAGGGCGGCGTGGGTGTTGATGACTTGTTGATCCTTATCGACGACGAGGATCCGATTGCGCACTACATCCAGGTACTCGCCGATAAGACGGGATCCCTCATCGCGGCCGCTGCCGAGATGGGGGTTATCTTCGGCAATGCACCCGAAGAATATCGCGAGCCGGTCGTGGTGTTCGGCGAGAAGATCGGTTTTTCCAAAGAGCGAATGAAGTGGAAAGGCATTACGGGGAAGAAGCCCGCCGTGATCGGTGCGGTCATTGATCTGGGGCTATGCCTGAATTTCTTT
>JAYUBZ010000114.1:0-15791 GCA_043740595.1 Gammaproteobacteria bacterium | reverse complement strand
TTGCATCCGGCACATGGCGTTTGTCGCCGGTCACCGCGCGCGTACTGGATTTCGCCGCCGGCGTCTCCCAGGCCCTGTTTGGTATCAGCGGTCCCATCGCCATGACACGCCTGCTGGCCACCTTCGACGACAAGACTGTCGTGCGCAACTACGCCCTCGCCTTCTTTTTGGCGCTCAACCTGTTGCGCGCCGCCGGCTATCTCGTCAATGGCACCTTTACGTCACAGATCGGTGACATGATGCTGGTGTCGGCGCCGTTTCTCGCGCTGGCGCTGTGGTACAGCAATCACCTGCATTTCAAACTCAACGAGCGGGTATTCCGCAGGGTGGTGGCATGGATCATCCTCGTCGGCGGGTTCACGCTGTTTTTCCGTTGAGGCTGGACGGCCGGCATAGTTTCCGCGGGCAAGATTGTTTATCATGTCCCCCTCTTCGATCCAGGCTGACGGGACGTTATCGATGCTGCTGCAGATTCCAGGTGTACTCGCGCCCGCCCAGTTGGCCACGGTGCGCAAACTGTTGGCAGGCGCCTATTTCATCGAGGGCAAGCTCTCGGCGGGTGCGGCGGCGAAGCGCGTGAAGAACAACGAGGAGTTGGACAAAAACGCTGTACAGCTCGAACACCTCAATAATATCGTCATGGGCAGCCTGGTGCAGCATCCGGTCTACCGCAGCGGCGCCCTGCCACTGCGCGTCGCGTCGCCGTACTATGGGCGCTACACCACTGGCCGATCCTACGGCGACCACGTGGACGATCCCATCATGGGCACAGAGGGCGCCCTATATCGCTCCGACATATCGATAACGGTCTTCCTCAACCCACCGGAAGACTACGCGGGTGGCGAGCTTGTCATTCATACCGCCTTTGGCAGCCACGCGCTAAAACTGGCGGCCGGGGACGCGGTGATGTACCCCGCATCCAGCCTGCATCATGTACGCGAAGTCACCCGAGGTGAACGTCTGGTGGCCGTCACCTGGTTGCAGAGCCTGGTGCGCGACCCCGCCCAGCGGGAATTACTCTACCAACTCAACCAGGCGCGTGAAATCCTGCTGGAGAAATCGCCGGGAACGCCGGAGGCGGCGCAGGTAAATACCGCCTACGTCAACCTGATACGCATGTGGGGCGATATCTAAAACAAAATGAATATGATCCTGAAACGCCAAGGGGCCAAGGGCACCAAGCAAGACTCCTTTCAACCAGAGCAAACTTGGCGTTCTTGGCGTCTTGGCGGTTAAGTTCGCTCTGTTAGTGACCGAAAGTAATTTTAAGCTGGATGAATACCAGGCTCACCATCTTGGGTTGAACCTTGGGTACATAGGTCATGTTGATGGCCACCCGCTGTGTGCCCACGGACAACATCGGCAGCATGCCGAAAAACGGATGATTGTGTTTGTAATCCTCGCGCGTCATGAAAAATGCCACCACACCGGCATCGACATGCAGCGTGTCGTAGGAAGACAGGGGGACAAAACGCCGGACGATGCCCCCGCCCGCGTAATAGGAAGGATGCTTAAATGAATCCTTGAACCCACTGGCCATGGCAAAGGGGACCCAGTTTTTGTTTTGTCCGATCGCATCGAAATCGTATTGAACACCCGCACCCCAATTGCGCTCATTGTAATCGCGGCCCGGCGGTGGATTAAAATGAATGGCCTTGCCATTGACCAAAAGACTAAAGCCGCCTGCCTGGGCGCCGGCACTGACCAATGCATACACCGTCAACGCGAATACCACCTTGACCGCCGCAATTGCCCTGCCTCTCCAGATACTTTTCATTGCCACACCCCATCAACAGTGGATACAAAATTCATTGAATGGAGTCGCCGATGGGGGATAGGGCACTACTGACATGCAGGGGAGCGCGAAACCTTGGGCGCGGCGCGAGACCGCTACCGCATGTTGCATCGCTTAAAGCCGGGTACTGGTTCCGGCGATCCCGCTGTCATAGGGTCACAACCCGTTAGACCGGTGACTTTGCGCCCTCCGCCTTTCAGCGGAGGTTGCCTTTATTCAGAACGGGCCGGTCACTGTGCCTGCGGCGCGGCCTTGCTGGAGTAATGCAGGATTCGTACCCGACACGGCGTGCCGGCTGTATTTTTTGCTATCTTCCTCCCAGGGGCCTATAACCTGTTGTTCTATATTAACTACTAGTGGTACCTTTAGCAGTCTGGACGGCATCGTTGTGCGTGGGCGATGGGGTCCGGCGCGTCCAGTCTGCCGTCGAGCGTCGCTTTGCATCAGTGTATTCAACCCCCTATCCACCTGGAGGCAAGCATGCAGAAGATCAAAAAAACCGAGGCCGAGTGGCGCGCCCAACTCAGTCCGGAGCAATACCGCATCACCCGCGAGCACGGCACCGAGCGTGCCTTTACCGGCGACTATAACGAAGCCAAGGAAAAAGGTGTTTACCACTGCGTGTGTTGTGGCGCGGACCTCTTCAGCTCAGACACAAAGTTCAACTCCGGCACTGGGTGGCCCAGCTTCAACGCGCCGCTGACGGACGAAAATGTCGAGGCCCGTGACGACTCCAGCATTGGCATGCGGCGCACAGAAGTGGTCTGCGGCCGCTGTGACGCGCATCTCGGGCATGTCTTCAACGATGGACCGGCGCCCACGGGTATGCGCTACTGCATCAACTCGGCGGCGCTAAAACTGGGGAAAAAATAAACATCGTAAAATAAACATTGTTTGGTCACGACGCAGGGTGGGCGGCCACCAGGCGAGCCCATGGATGGGCGAGGTAGAGCGCTGTCGGGAACAGGCACCGAGATGACGGAAGTACTGCAAATACAGGAGCAGCCTCCAGTGCATCGCCCACCAACAGTATCCATCGGCACACCGGCTGGTGGCGATGCCCGCCCTATCGGGGCAAGGTGGGGTGCACGCAGAATTCGGAAAATAGCGCACGCCAAGACATGGCGAAGCCAAAATGATCATGGACTGATGTAAGCATCTTGCAACACGCGGTATAACGGACAAGACGGTCATCAGGGCACTGTATTGAAGGATATATTTTTGCTTAACGTGCGCTATTTTCCGAATTCTGCGTGCACCCCAAGGTAATCAAAAAGTGCCCTACCCATCGGACATCCGTTTATGACGCAGACCAACCTGTTCCATCTGGCTTTCCCGGTACACGACCTCGCCGCCGCGCGCGTCTTTTATGCCGGGGTGCTGGGTTGCGCGGAGGGACGTAGCGCAGCCGCCTGGGTGGATTTTAATTTCTTTGGTCATCAACTCGTGGCGCATCTGGTCACTGGGAAGACCGCCATCACGGCCCACAACCCGGTGGATGGCGACGACGTTCCCGTGCCGCACTTCGGTGTGATCCTGGACATGCCGACGTGGCAGGCCTTGGCGCAACGCCTTAACAACGCCGGGGTGGGTTTTGTCATCGAGCCGCATATTCGCTTTCGTCATCAGGTTGGCGAACAGGCGACGATGTTTTTGTTGGACCCCAGCGGCAATGCACTGGAATTTAAAGCCTTCGCCGATCCGACGCAGATCTTTGCCAAACGCCTTTGAGCGCCTCACTCCAGCGTGAGTTTCACGGCCTCGGCGGGTGACGGTGATGTCCAACACCCGCAGGGTTCTCCACGTTGTGATCGAAGCGCACCGTGGCGGTGCCGGTTAGCGCTTCAGCAAGCTTCGCAACTGACCGAGCAATTGTTCGTCGTCCCATTCGCGGCCACCGACCGCGCGGTGGGTAACGATGCCACGCGGGTCGATCACAAATGTCGTGGGCAGGCCGATTACCGGATAGTTTTTGATGACAGTGCCGTCGGTATCGAGCAGCAGCTGGAACGTCACCGGATACTTGCCGGTGAATTCAAACACCGTGTCCTCGCTTTCGCCCACATTGACCGCCAGGATGACGATGTTTTCTGCCCGCACTTTCCGGTGTACGCGCTCCATGGACGGCATTTCGTAACGGCAGGGCGGGCACCATGTCGCCCAGAAATTGAGCAGCACCACCTTGCCGCGATAATCCGACAGCCGGTGGGCCTTGCCGTCATCGCCCTGCAGCGTGAAGTCCGGTGCGGCGAAGGGCGTCGGGAGCCATTGCAGAGTCTGTGCGGTACCGTTACCGGCTGCCTGTGCCGCGCTCAGCACGAACCACAGGGATAAACAGGCATACCGGAAAAAGCGGGTGCTCCGCCTATTCATGGCGCGACGGGCTGCGGATGAGAGTCCGGCGCACAACGCATGCCTTTCACGCGCACACTGCGGCGTTCACCGCGCTGGTGCCAGACAACGTCGAGATCGAATTCCGTGCCGGGCGCCAGACCGAATACCGACATGCCCCAGTTGTAATCACCCGGGCCATAGGTTTGGCGGGTGGGCAGCAGTCCCCACTCGAAGGCCAGCTGCGCGGCCTGCGGTGCGCGGCGCCCGGTCCAGATCTTTTTCCAGTCTTCCCGTGTTTTCATCTGTCGCTTAGCGCCGGTTGCATGCACCACCCACTCGCGCAGGTCGTACTCGATCTTGCCCGGATCGGTCGCGGGCAAGAGATTCTTGAACACGCCCTGAAACACGCAGTTTTGCGCGATCAATTCCGAGTCCGCCACCGAAAAACCGCGCGCCTGAAAAAATCCGCGTGTCTGATCCGGCAATCGCTGCACGAGGCGGATGGATACACCCTGTTCGGCGACTTCCCAATACGGCAAGAGCGCCTCGTCATCGGTACCGGTGTTGACGACTGCCGCGACTGGCTGCGCCATGAGCAGCAGGCCGGCCGTCCATATCGGCGATCTCATCGCAGACAGAAAAACAATCGACACCAGGCTTGCTAATTTTCTTCGCCGTATTGCGCCGGAATGACGCAGTGAGTGGTCGGTGGACAAAACACGCTGCAGCGGGTCAGTCATCCCGCGCCACGGGACGGCCAGCATCGGTAATCCATTCGCTCCAGCTGCCTGCGTACAACCTGGCGCCATGGAGCCCTGCGTGTTCCATGGCTAGAATATTATGACAGGCGGTCACACCGGAACCGCACATCTGGATAACCTGCTGCGGTTTTACATTGTCGAGGATGCCGACATACAGCTCGCGCAGCTGGTCCTCCGGCAGAAACTTGCCACTGATATGCAGATTGTCTTCAAACGGCAGATTGATCGAACCAGGGATGTGGCCGGCGACACGATCCAGCGGCTCGACCTCGCCATTGAATCGCTCCTCAGCACGGGCATCGATGACCAAGCTATTGCGCTGCGTCACCACCTGCTGCACGGTTTTACTATCCACCCACAGTGTCGGGCGCAGATGCGGCGTGAAGCTTGTCGGGTGTAGGGCAGGAACTTCCGCGGTCAGCGGGTGACCTTCACGCTGCCACTTGGGTAAACCGCCATCCAGCAAGGCCACTGCGTCGTGGCCTAGCCAGCGCAGCAACCACCACAGACGCGACGCCATGCCGCCGAAACTGTCGTCGTAGACCACCACTTGTTTATGGTTGTCTATGCCCCATTGCCCTAGCTTTTGCGCCAGCATGACGGGATCCGGCAACGGGTGACGACCGCTGCCGAGTGTGATCGGGGACGACAGATCGTTATTAAGATGTGCGTAACGCGCGCCGGGAATATGACCCGTCTGGTAGGCACGGAGACCCGCCTCCGGATCAGACAGGCTGAACCGACAGTCCATCACCACCCATTCGGGGTCATGCAGATGCAGCGCCAACGCGTGGCAGTCGACGAGGGTTTTATACATTGAAGGCCGCAGCAGGTGAACAATTAGCAAGCAATAAAGCACCGTCTTGCTTGCTACCTGCTACTTGCATCTGACTTATCAATAGCCGCCCTTGCGCATGCTTTCCGGCAAACCGGCGATCTTACCGGCCTGCTTGGACGGGTTGCCCGGGAACAGGTCAAACACCGCCTTCTGGTCGACCTTCTTGTCCGGCCACTTGTCCTGCATCGCCTTGACGATGGCGCGGTTGTTGGCGAGTTCCGCATTGTGATTGAAATAGCGGTCACGCAGGAATTCGATGAGGTCCCAGTGCGCCGGCGTCAGAGCAAGGCCTTCGTGCTTGGCGATCTCACTGGCGACGTCTTTGTTCCAGTCCTCTTGATTGACGAGGTAGCCCGTCGCGGTGGTTTCCAGAGTCTTACCGTTTACTTCGTATGCCATGAGTCATTACCCCTAGATGCTTGATATTAAATGTTGGCGGTTACCTATCGCGGCCAGATAGCGGCAGGCTCATTCCTGCTTCTGTCTGACTTCGCTGATATCCTTGTGTGGAATAAACAGGCCGCAGCCCAGTTGACGCCAGGGACCCAGGCCGTGCTGCTGCAATTTTACCGAATCTTCCACCTCCATGTCAGCTAGCATCAGGCTGCGTGTGTGGATAGCCTTGCCAGGAGTACTGATAAGCTTCCCCAGACCACACATCATCTTCTTCGGCTTGATCCCTAAGGCCTTGAGCTGCTGCAGGGCGGCCTGCATGAAAGTGTTTTCGTCGTCGTTATCGTCCGCAACAATATAACGCGAAAATAGCGTCGTCAAACTGCTTAAGGGACGCACGCTCGACGCCCCCACTTCCAGGGGATGTCCACCGACATCCACGGATTGACCACTCAATGACTCGGCATCGCCCAGCCGATGCTGGGGGACCCGTAGCACCAACTTGGTGCGGCGTGACAGATAGAGTAGATCGTTGGCATGTTCCGGACGACTCCAGCCATTACCCGATTCGGCCACATGTATCGTATGAATCCCGGCGAGCGCTTCGTCGTCCAGCCAGGGCAAGACACGCCGCAAGGCCTGGTGCAGGGCATGGGCGTGATCCACCGGCAGCGCGCGGCAGCGGATGCTGTAGGAGATGTCCACCACGTCGTCCGGAACGACGTAACGTTGCTCTCCCTGTTTGTCTGCGTCCCAATACATCTTCAGTTCACCGGTAATTTTTCGCGCAAGGCGTCGCGATCGATCCACCACTCGTCCTGCACCAGCACATCCACGACGTTGCGCAGACGCGGGAGAAATAGCGCCGGGTCGTTGAGTTCGAGTTTCTGGAACCACCTATCGAAATCCTGCTGGCTTTGTACGCTGCTGTGGCGGCGCGCGACCGCCGCCAGCATCTGGTTGGTATAGAACAACAGATTCTCACGGGACTTGCCTTCCGGCGCGCGCATATCCACCACATAGTGCGAGACGACAGCGGCGACTGCGGCGCCATCGGAATCCGATGGCGTATCGTCGACGACATGCTGCAGCATGGCGACGGTCAGCTCCGGATCGATAGGAAAGGTCACTGCCAACCAGATACCCTGTCCCAAGGCCGGCAGGGATTCCGGCTGATCGGAAAGAAACAAGATTTCGCACGCCTGTACCGCACCTTCCCAATCCTCGGCCGCTGTATAGATGTCGAACGCCTCCCGGGCACGGTCCCAGGCTTCCTGAAAACGCTCCAGCTCGATCAGCGCCCGCCCGCCCGCCAGCAGCAGTTCGGCGCGTTGCACCGGCGTGTAACCCGCTGGCAGTTCAATCAACTTCTCATCGATTTCGGCGAGCCGCTGTTCGCGCAGCACCAGGGACTCCTGCGTGTCTTCAGCGCTGTCCATGTCCAGGGGTGCGGCATCTTCTTTCAGGTATTTCATCGCTAGTCTTTGTACTCTCCAATTTGTGGGTTGCCACCGCTGACATGCCGTCAGGTCAGTCGCGCGTGCGCCCCACCGGATCGATGGAACTGATGCCGACAAACGCCGCTTCGAGCCGGTCTTCCCAGTTGCCAGGTGTGTCGGGGTACGGTGGCTTCACGTCGATGCGAAAAAAAATCTCGCCGCCCTGGGCCCGCTGCTGTACCACGCTAATCAGCTGTTCGAAGGTCTCGATATCATGGTGCTGCATTAATATTTCACTTAAATGGAGCATACTTGGACCTTTTAGCTATCGGTACCGAGATCAAATATTTCGTTCAGGTGGGTGTGGGCGATGCGGTCAAAATACCGCGCACGGTATAACAGCCTTCGCATGCCCTTGTCCACATCATCCGTAAAGCCTGTACGGTTATGCAGCACGTTATTGCACACGAGGCCCTGGCCCGCTGCCAGCCGATGGGTAAAGAGATAGGGCGAGCCAGTGGCCAGCAGGCCCTGTAAAAAAGCTACGGCCTGGCGCGTGATCCCATCCTGCTTCCACTCGATACTGCGGGTACGCGCCGTATAACGCATATGCAGTGTACCCGTGGTGTGATCGACGGAAAATACTGGCCCGGATTGGGCCGCGCGGGTCTCACTCCCGGATTCCGTGTTGGCCGGTATGGTCATGACATCTGCGGCCAGCAACGCGCGCACATAGTCCGGATTGGCGTCGCGCAACAGGGCGTAGACGATTTCGTGGTCCAGCAGTTCGTTATCCCCGCCCTCGGCCGCCGGCGACACGCAGTGCAAGGCAAACGCCCGGATCGTATTCGCCGGCGTGTTGTAATACCCATCGCTGTGCCACTGCAAACGCTGGTTGGAATACGGAATATACCCCCGCGTGGATTTTCCCGGCACCACTTGCAAAGAGGTGACGCTGTCTTCATCCGCCAATAGGTTGTTGTCCAAATGCCGCAGACCGAAACGCTCACCCAGGTCACGAAACAAGACCTTGTCCACGGGCTTGTCACCCGGACAGGAATAAATCACCATGTTCGTTTTGCAGATAATCCGCTGCAGTTCCCCGATCTCGGCCCGGGTCGGAGCGCTGGGATCGGCAATCTCAACCACCAATGCCTCCGCCGTGGTTGGGTATCCGTCCAGCTTCCACTCGCGCCATCGACGGTACAACCCATCGTCGCTCAACAGAAACGGGCTAGCAGTGACACTGACGGAAGTGGGGCGGGTGTTCATTGAGACTGGAGTTCCATTTATCCGTAGCCTAGGGGCATCGGTCGGTGCCTGTTATATCCGCTTGCGCAGACTAGACTGGGCTCATCAATTTGATTTTAAGGACTTTGGGGGGACGGTGCAAAGCGATTCAAGCCCCGGGCCTGCGGCTGCTTCATCGCCGATGCTGACCAGGTTTATTCTAAGGTAGCTTAGTAAAAATAGTTTAATACATATTGATTTTAAAAGATTTTATGATTCGAATGCTGGGGAAATGTGCGCTACCCAAGAGGTGGGAATATATCTCTTATAGGGGGGTATGACGGGTAAACCCCCCTCTCCAATGAACGGTTTTTTTTTACTGCCCAAGGCGACTAGACTTCGGCAGCTGAAGAAAAGGTGGTGCTGGCGTAAGATAAGCAGTTTCCAGAGGGAGTGACATTAACCCTTTCCACTGGATGCCAGATGTCTGGCTTTATCCAAGCCTGAATTCATGCCTGTCCCGTTTAGCCCTATGGCGGGAACAGGTCGATTTAAAATAGGTTCATAGTCCTTCTTACGATAGGAGGTTGTCCAGATGGCCCAGAACAAACCGAAGAATCCGGAAAAACATTCCACCTTTATCCCCAAAGATAGAACGTCCACCAAGCCCTTCCATAAAACCCCTATGCTGGACCAACTGGAAAGCGGTCCGTGGCCGAGCTTCGTTACCGGTTTGAAGCGCCTGGCGCACAACAACAACATGATGGTCGACCTGATGGGTCAGCTGGAGCATTCGTACAAGACCCGTCTTGGTTACTGGAAGGGTGGTACGGTCAGCGTGTTCGGTTACGGCGGCGGCATCATTCCGCGCTTCTCCGAAGTCGCCAGCATGTTCCCCGAGTCCAAAGAGTTCCACACCCTGCGCGTGCAACCAGCACCGGGCAATCACTACACCACCAAGATGCTGCGCCAGCTGTCCAAGTCCTGGGACAAGTACGGCTCCGGCCTGATTGCCTTCCACGGCCAGACCGGCAACATCATGTTCATCGGCACCACCAGCGAAAAGACCCAGCACTTCTTCGACGAAATCAATGAGTACGGCTGGGACCTCGGCGGCGCCGGCCCGTGCGTGCGTACCGGCATGTCCTGCGTCGGCGCGGCACGTTGCGAAATGTCCAACGCCAACGAGCAGAAAATTCACCGTCTGCTGGTGAACAACTTCATGGACGACATGCACCGTCCCGCCCTGCCCTACAAGTTCAAGTTCAAGGTCTCGGGCTGCCCGAACGACTGCATGAACTCGATCCAGCGCGCCGACATGGCCATCATCGGCACCTGGCGCGACGACATGAAGGTCGACCAGAAGGAAGTGAAGGCCTTCGTTGCCAAGAAAGGCCGCAAGTATGTCATCGACAACGTCGTCAGCCGTTGCCCGACCAATGCCCTGTCGCTGAATGACGACGACACCCTGGCCGTCGACAACCGCAACTGCGTGCGTTGCATGCACTGCCTGAACGTCATGACCAAGGCGCTGTCGCCTGGCGACGACAAGGGCGTGACCATCCTCATGGGCGGCAAGCGCACCCTCAAGATCGGCGACACCATGGGCACCGTCGTCATCCCCTTCAAGAAGCTCGAAACCGAAGAGGATTACGAGTCGCTGAAGGAACTGGCGCAGACCACCATCGACTTCTGGGCGGAAAACGGTCTGGAGCACGAGCGCTGCGGCGAGATGATCGAGCGCATCGGCTTGGTCAACTTCCTCGAAGGCATCGGCCTCGAAGTCGACCCGAATATGGTCAGCTACCCGCGCACCAGTTCCTACGTCCGTATGGACGAGTGGGACCAGGAAGCCGAGAAGTGGAATCAGCGTAAGGCTGCCAAGGCGGGTTAAGCCGGCAAGCATGGCAGGCGGTCCGGGAGTTTCCGGGCCGCCTGATACACGACACCCTACATAAACTGTTTTGGAGGTTTGCAATGGCCGATATGCGTCAACCCATCGAAAGTGGCTGCCCGGATCCGTTCCAGTACATGCATCCGCTGATGATCAAGAACTTCGGTCACTGGAAGTATCACGACCGTCCGCGCCCTGGCGTCCTGCACCACGTCGCCAAGAGCGGCGATGAAATCTGGACCGTACGCGTCGGCACCCAACGCCAGCTCGGCCCTTACGAAATCAACCTGCTGTGCGACATCATCGACACCCTCGGCGAAGGCTATGTGCGCTTCACCATCCGCAGCAACATGGAAATCATGGTCTCAAGCTGGGACAAGGTCGAGCCACTGATCCAGGCCTTCAACGACGCCGGCTACCCCGTCGGCGGCACCGGCAACTCGGTCACCATGATCTCCCACACCCAGGGCTGGTTGCATTGCGACATTCCCGGCACCGACGCCTCCGGCGTGGTGAAGGCGCTGATGGACGAACTCTACGAAGAGTTCACCAACGAAGAAATGCCCAACCGCGTGCACATCACCACCTCCTGCTGCCAGATCAACTGCGGCGGCCAGGGTGATATCGCCATCAACGTGCAGCACACCAAGCCGCCCAAGATCAACCACGACCTCGTGGCCAACGTGTGCGAACGCCCGTCGGTGGTCGCACGCTGCCCGGTGGCGGCGATACGCCCGGCCATGGTGAACGGCAAGCCGTCGCTCGAAGTGGACGAGAAGAAGTGCATCTGCTGCGGCGCCTGCTTCCCGCCCTGCCCGCCCTGCCCGCCCATGCAGATCAACGATCCGGAACATTCCAAACTCGCGATCTGGGTCGGTGGCAAGAACTCCAACGCCCGCAGCAAGCCAATGTTCCACAAGTTGGTCGCCGCCGGCGTGCCGAACAACCCGCCGCGTTGGCCGGAAGTCGGCACCATCGTGAAGAAAATCCTGCACGTCTATAAATCAGACGCCAAGGATTACGAGCGCGTGGGTGACTGGGTGGAACGCATTGGCTGGCCGCGCTTCTTCGAGCTGACCGAACTGCCGTTCACCAAGTACCACGTGGACAACTGGCGCGGTTCGCGCTACACGCTGAACGCGTCGACTCACATCCGCTTCTAAAACTGCCGGGGCGTAATTGGCTTAGTCAGGTAATTTTCGGCCGGAAGGCTTCCGGCATGACGAAAATTCTTGACTTACGTCAATCACGCCGAGCAACCATCGGCACTAGTATTGGGTGGTTCGGAGTCAGCAGGCGGTTTGTGCAGCCAACGGCTGGCCAGACCGAACAGCCGCATAAGTGAGTTATACACAGTGCATCAACAACCGTGGGGAACGATCCATGAAGTTTGGCATTCTGGTGAACGAAGGCCCGTACACGCATCAGGCCTCGGACACGGCATACCTCTTTGTCAAGGCCGCTATCGACAAAGGCCACAAGATACATCGCGTGTTCTTTTATCACGATGGCGTCAACAACTCGAGCAGTCTGACCGAGCCACCGACGGATGACCGCAACATCGTCGCCCGCTGGTCCAAGCTGGCCAAGGACCACAAGGTCGACCTCGTGGTCTGCGTCGCCGCCGCGCTGCGCCGTGGCATCAAGGACAGCAATCTGGCGGAAGGTTTCCGTATTTCCGGTCTCGGACAGCTCATCGAAACGGGCATCCAGTCCGACCGCACCGTGGTATTCGGCGATTAACCAAATAATATGGCTCTTTAGGTAGGCACTACTCATTAGCATGGCTATTTAGGTAGGACACTACACAATTAGCATGGCTCTTAGGTAGGGCACTACACCTTGAAGTCCGTGGAGAATATCGACAATGACAGAATCAACCGGCGGCATCCACATGGATGAGGGCACCAGCGGTGTCGTAAAGAAATTCCTGTACGTGAACCGCAAGGCGCCCTACGGAACCATTTACGCCCTCGAGTCCCTGGAAGTAGTGCTGGTTGCCGCAGCCTTCGATCAGGATGTGAGCCTCGCGTTTCTCGACGACGGCGTCTACCAGATCGCCAAGGGTCAGCATACCAAAGGTATCGACGTGAAAAACTTCTCGCCGACCTTCCGTGCCTTGGAAGGCTATGACATCGAAAAACTCTATGTCTCGAAGGAGGCGATGGAAGCCAGGGGCCTGACCGAAAAAGACCTGTTGGTTCCCGTTACCGTACTGGGCACTGAGGAGATGGCCGACCTCATGGACCAGCAAGACGTGGTTTTAAGTTTCTAAGGGGAAAGATAAATGCTGCATACCGTCAACAAGTCACCCTTCGATCGCAACTCCCTTGAAAACTGCATCAAGCATGCAAAAAAAGGGGCGGCGATACTTTTGATCGAAGATGGAGTCTATGGCGCCCTGAAAGGGACCGCCGTATCCAAGAAAGTGGAAGAGGCATTGAAGAAGGTTTCTATCTACGCGTTGTATCCGGACATTGAAGCCCGCGGCATGCAGGACCGGGCGGTCGATGGCATCAAGCTGATTGACTACAGCGGCTTCGTCGATTTGGTGGCCGAGCACAATACCGTACAAGCCTGGCTATGATGTTTGAAATTCTCTTAACTGATTGAGGAGTGCAACAATGCCTATCGTAGTGAATGGACAGAGTATCGAAACCGACGAGGAAGGTTACCTGGCAGATCGTACCCAGTGGAACGAAGAGGTTGCCAAGGTTCTTGCCTCCACCGACAACGCCGAACTGACGCAGAATCACTGGGAAGTGCTTAACTTCCTGCGTGAGTACTACGAAGAGTACCAGATCGCCCCCGCAGTGCGCGTGCTGACCAAGGCCATCGGCAAGAAACTCGGCGCCGACAAGGGCAACAGCAAGTACCTGTACGAGCTGTTCCCCTACGGTCCCGCTAAGCAGGCGTGCAAATACGCCGGCCTGCCCAAGCCGACCGGCTGCGTCTAAGTAATATATTCAGTACAAGAAATATAATCAGCACGGTAGGTGGGGCACTCTGCCCCACCCGCTCTGACCAAAATACCGGGGTATGCGATGTCTGCGGTGACAGTGACCTACGCGCTGTTGTTTTACCTGGCGACTGCCATTCTGGTTGGCGGCGTGGCCTATAAAATTTCTATCTATGCGCGCACACCTGCGCCATTAAAGATTCCGACAACACCGGCGCCGACGACCCGCACCGGTGCTGTCTTCCGCATGTTGCGTGAAGTCACCGTTTTCGAAAGCCTGTTCAAATCCAATAAATGGATCTGGCTATTCGGCTGGATGTTCCACTTCGCACTGCTACTGGTGTTGATGCGGCACCTGCGCTATTTCACCCAACCCGTGTGGTTCTGGGTGGAACTGGTACAGCCGTTCGGCAAGTATGCCGCTTTTGCCATGGTCACCGGTCTCGCCGGCCTGTGGGCACGCCGTATCCTGGTGGATCGTGTGCGCTACATCTCGAGCTTGTCGGATCACCTCATGCTCGCCCTGCTTGTCGCCATCGGCCTGACCGGCCTTGGCATGCAGTTCGTGCAGCACACCGATATCGTAGCGCTCAAGGCCTTTTTCCTCGGGCTCATGGTATTCGACATCCAGCCGATGCCGGCGGACCCGTTACTGCTGGTTCATCTGGGGCTGGTCGCGACGCTCATGATCATCTTCCCCATCAGCAAACTGCTGCATGCACCCGGGGTGTTCTTCAGTCCGACTCGCTACCAGGTCGATAATCCGCGCGAACACCGGCACGTCGCCGGCTGGTCCGCCAAGATCGATAATACCAGCGTGCGCACGAGGTAATCATGGCTAATTTCGAGACACCTGCTATTCGAGAGTATCCGGTCATCCCGCTTGTCAAAGCGGGGACCATGGCGCACAGCAAGCCGTTTCTTGCCAAACCGGACCACAATATCCCCCTTGGTTTTCCCGGCGAGCTGGTGGAGAACTGGGAAGACGTCGCGGTCAAGAAGCTGGGCCAGCTGGTCAGCGAATCGCGCGCCCTGAAAGTATTCCTGGACTCCTGCGTCAAATGCGGCGCCTGTACCGACAAGTGCCACTACTATCTCGGCACCAGCGATCCGAAGAACATGCCGGTCGCGCGCCAGGACCTGTTGCGCAAGGTCTACCGCCGCTACTACACCTTTGCGGGGAAATATTTCCCCAATTTCCTCACGGGTGCGGCGGAAATGACCAAGGAAGTTCTGGACGACTGGTACAGCTATTTCCATCAGTGCTCGCAGTGCCGCCGCTGCTCGGTGTTCTGCCCCTACGGCATCGACACCGCGGAAATCTCCATGGCGGCGCGCGACATCATGGACACCATCGGTGTCGGCCAGAAATACTCGAACGAAATTATCGCCAAGCTGCACAAGATCGGTAACAACCTCGGCCTGCCGGAGCCGGCGCTGCGCGACACGCTCGCAGGCCTGGAAGAGGACGTCAAAGACGAAACCGGCGTCGATGTGCTCTACCCGGTGGATGTAAAAGGTGCGGAGGTTCTGCTCATCACCCCGTCGGCGGATTTCTTTGCGGAACCGCACATCGATGGCCTGATCGGCTACGGCAAGGTGTTTCACCAGGCCGGCATCAGCTGGACCCTGAGCTCGTATGCCTCGGAGGCCGCGAACTTCTCCATGTTCATCGGCAGCCACCAGAACCTGCAGAAGGTCGCCATGCGTGTGCGCGAGGCGGCCCTCGACCTGGGCGTCAAGCGCATCGTCGTGGGCGAATGCGGTCATGCCTGGCGCGTGGCCTACAGTTTCTGGAACACGCTCATCGGCCCGTTCGATTTCCTCGACAAAAACTACCCGGTGCCGCAGCACATCTGCGAGCTCACCTACGACTTGATACAACGCGGCGCGCTCAAGCTCGACAAGTCGGCGAACGACGACAAGATCGTCACCTTCCACGACTCGTGCAATGTCTCGCGTGCCTCGCGCATGGGCAACCTGCCGGGTGGACAGTTCATCATCCCGCGCGCCGTGATCCAGGCCAGCGTCAATCACTTTCATGACATGGCGCCGGACACCATCCATGAAAGCACCTTCTGCTGCGGCGGCGGCGGCGGCCTGCTGACCGACGATCTCCTGGAGCTGCGTGTCAAGGGTGCCCTGCCG
>JAYUBZ010000113.1:0-2750 GCA_043740595.1 Gammaproteobacteria bacterium | reverse complement strand
AGCGATGGTGCGGGCAACCTGATCGAAAGCCTGCCCGAGGCCGCGCAGAAGCTGCGCCTGGCGCTGGCCAAAGAACGGGGATCACCCGCTGGCACGATGGAGAAGGTGCAAAAAGCCGCCACCCAAATCGAACAGGCTGCGAGTGAATCGGGTGCCCCGGCACCCGCTACGCCGCGGGGTGTGACACGGGTGCAGGTCGAGAAACCCCAGGTCAATATCAAAGACTACCTTTGGATGGGAACCAAAGGGGCGATCGGATTTGCCGGTCAGCTCAGCATGGTATTGTTTCTGGCGTACTTTATTATAGTGTCGGGCGACACGTTCCGCCGCAAACTGGTCAGGATTACCGGCCCCACCTTAAGCAAGAAAAAGATCACTCTGCGGGTGCTGGATGAAATCACCGCACAGATTCAACGTTACCTGCTGGTCCAGATATTCACCAGCATACTGGTAGGCGTGACGACCTGGCTCGCGTTTCTCTGGATCGGCCTGGAGAATGCGGCCATCTGGGGAATCGCCGCCGGGGTACTCAATTCCATTCCCTACCTCGGTCCGGTCATCGTTACCGGCGGCACTTCCCTCGTTGCCTTTCTCCAATTCGGGACCATCGGCATGGCGCTATTGGTCGGCGGCATCTCCCTGCTCATCACGGGCGTCGAAGGCCACCTGCTGACGCCATGGCTTACGGGCCGGGCAAGCCGCATGAGCCCCCTGGTGGTTTTCGTCGGCGTGCTGTTCTGGGGTTGGTTGTGGGGCGTGTGGGGGTTATTGCTGGGTGTGCCCATCATCATGATGATCAAGGCGGTATGCGATCGGGTGGAGGATCTGCAACCGATCGGCGAACTGCTCGGTGATTAACACAGACCGGTGCCGCATGCTTGCCGGGGGGCGCGCCTTACTCGATTCCTATCTACTTAGCCACTTCAACAACGCGCCGTCTGCACCTCATTGCCACCCTGGCAGGGGTGCGGGCAACAGCGTTAAAAACTGCCCTCATCCTGCCCTTCTCCCAGAGGGAGAAGGGACCCCATAGACAGCGGTGTGCACTATTTGCTGTTCTCCTCAGTAACTCAGACTATCGCCGTCAATTACGCCAGCGCTGTCTTCTCGCTACTCGCACCCGCAAAGTCCCAATAATTTGTCGGCGCGCCGACGCTCTGCGCAAACTTTGCAAATAAGTGCCTGAGTTACCGCTCTTCGCAACAAATCAGCAGACCGGCGGCCACGATCGTCCTTTGCGCTTCTCTCGACAGAGAGTACGTTAAGCGGAGAATACACAAAAAAATCGCTCTTCGATCCTGCAACCCAGCCTGGGAAAGGAACCCGCATGCAGATAGGCATCCCGCGCGAAGTCACACCCGGCGAGACGCGTGTCGCCGCCACACCCGAAACCGTCAAGAAGCTGCGCGCAGCGGGACTGGCGGTGTCCATAGAATCCGGCGCCGGGGCCGGCGCCCATTACACCGACGACGCCTACCGCCAGGCCGGCGCCGCGGTCGTGGACAATACCAAGGCCTTGGGCTCCGACGTAGTCTTCAAGATCCACAAACCGAGCGCCTTCGAAATAAACCGCATGAAACGCGGCAGCACGCTGATCTCGCTGCTCGACATGTGTCACGATGACGGCACTTTCGACCTGCTCGCCGCCCAGGGGGTTGACGCCTATTCGGTCGAAATGATGCCACGCCTGTCGCGCGCCCAGGCCATGGACGTGTTGTCCTCGCAGGCCAACATCGCCGGCTACCGGGCGGTGTTGGAGGCGGCGCGGCTCTACGGTCACTTCTTTCCCATGATGATGACCTCGGCCGGCTCGGCCAAGCCGGCGCGCGTGGTGGTGCTGGGCGCCGGCGTCGCCGGCTTGCAGGCGATCGCCACCGCGCGCCGTCTCGGTGCGCAGGTGTGGGCCTACGACGTGCGCCCGGAGGTGAAGGAACAGGTGCAGTCCCTGGGCGCCAAGTTTATCGATCTCGACATCGGCGAGTCCGGCGCGGGTCAGGGCGGCTACGCCAAGGTGCTGTCGCACGACGCCCAGGACCGGCAGCAGGCCCTGTTGCAGGAAGAATTAAAAAAGGCCGACGTGATCATTTCGACCGCGCTCATCCCCTGTCGGCCGGCGCCCGTGCTGATCACCGAGGACGCGGTGCGCGCCATGCACGAGGGCGCGGTGATCATCGACATGGCCGCCGCCAACGGCGGCAACTGCCCGCTCACCGAGCCGGACCAGGTGGTGGTGAAACACGGGGTGATCCTGTGCGGCTATACCAACTTCCCGGCGCTGATGCCCACGGACGCCAGCCAGTTCTTTGCCCGCAACCTCTACAATTTCCTGATACACATGCTCGACCGTCAAAACGATGAAATCCGCTTCAAGGATCCCTTCGACGACGAGTTGTCGTCCATGACACTCATTACCCACCAAGGCAAGGTGCGCTTCGAAACCACCAAGAACGCCAAAAAAATAAAGGCAGGTTGACCATGTCCGAACCACTCATGTTGCTGTATATCTTCGTCCTCGCCTGCTTCATCGGTTACTGGGTGATCTGGGGCGTTACGCCTTCGTTGCACACGCCGCTGATCGCGCTCACCAATGCCATCTCCGGCATCATCATCGTCGGCGCGCTGCTCATCGCCGGCGGCGACAGCGGGCGCGGTGTGGAGGCCGTCGGCTTCGTGGCGGTGTTGCTCGCCTCGATCAACATCTTCGGTGGCTTCGTGGTCACGCACCGCATGCTCGCCATGTTCAGAAAGAA
>JAYUBZ010000112.1:0-5149 GCA_043740595.1 Gammaproteobacteria bacterium | reverse complement strand
GTGGCCGGCATCGGCCACCCGGCGCGTTTTTTTCAGCACCTGCGTGGCCTGGGGTTTGTGGTGATAGAGCATGGCTTCCCCGATCATCATCCCTATCGTCCGGGGGACATCGATTTTCCCGGACACACACGGGTCATCATGACAGAGAAAGATGCGGTAAAATGCCAGGCCTTCGCCCACGCCAACCATTGGTATCTGACGGTGAAGGCCAGACCGGAGCCGCCACTGGCGGCGCTTATACTGAAACTCCTGAAGGGGAAGAAACGTGGACAAAAAACTGCTTGATATCCTGGTCTGTCCTATTTGCAAAGGCCCGCTGCGTTACGACAAGGCCAAGGCCGAGCTGGTGTGCAAGGCCGACCGGCTCGCCTACCCGATACGCGATGACATTCCCGTAATGCTGGAAGACGAGGCCCGTGCATTGCAAGAGGAAGAGCTGGCGTGAGCCCTTCGATCCCCGCATCACTGACGCGGGCGCCTCTCGCATGATAGTCGTTATCCCCGCACGCTACGCCTCTACCCGCTTGCCGGGAAAACCACTGTTGGATATTGCCGGCAAGCCCATGCTCCAGCATGTCTACGAATGCGCACTGCGAAGCGGGGCGGCGCGCGTGATAGTGGCCACGGATGATGAACGCATCCACGCCGCCGTCCTGGGATTTGCCGGAGAGGTCTGCATGACCGGCGGACACCACCAGTCGGGCACGGATCGCATCGCCGAAGTCAGTCAGCGGTTGGGCTTCGCTCCCGACGACATCGTCGTCAACCTCCAGGGCGATGAACCCCTGATGCCACCGGCCTTGATTACCGAGGTTGCCGCGGCGTTAGCGGCGCAACCCCGTGCCGTGATGGCCAGCGCCTGTCACCCCATCAAAGACAAACAAGCGCTGCTCAACCCCAATGTAGTGAAAGTGGTGTTGGATGCCGAGGGTTTCGCGCTCTATTTCAGCCGCGCCCCGATACCTTGGCCACGGGATAGCATGTCTCAAGCAAGCGATAGTCCGGTGCGGGCCTTGCACCATATCGGTCTGTACGCCTACCGTGCCGGCTTCATCCGCCGCTACGCCAGCTGGCCGCCCTGCCCACTGGAAAAAATCGAGGCGCTGGAGCAGTTGCGCGTTCTTTGGCACGGTGAAAAAATTGTCATGTGCGAAACACCCACCCCGCCAGAGGCAGGTGTGGACACGGTGGAAGATCTTGAGCGGGTACGCCAACACCTGACCCGCGCTCGCTGAGGGCAATGCCACGCACCCGCCGCGGCACGGCATTCACATTCTATGGAAAAATGAAAATGGTTAGAGTGTTATTCGTATGCCTGGGAAACATCTGTCGCTCACCGACCGCCGAAGGTGTATTTCGCCACGTGGTGCAGCGCGCATCCCTGGCCGATTACATCGAGATCGACTCCGCCGGGACCCATGCCTACCACATCGGCGAGCCACCTGATCGACGTGCCCAGGCCGCAGCGGCCCGGCGGGGTGTGGACCTGAGCGGATTGCGCGGACGCCAGGCAACGCGTCGGGACATCGAGGAGTTCGATTATATCCTGGCCATGGACCGGGAGAATCTGCGCAACCTGCAGGCAATCTGCCCCCCTGGGCTCGAGCCCAAGCTGCGTCTGTTTCTTGAATTCGCCGACCAGCGCGTGGACAAAGAGGTGCCCGATCCTTACTTCGGCGGCGAGAGCGGATTTGATCGTGTGCTCGATATGATCGATGACGCCGCCCGCGGATTACTTGAAGACATCCGTCAGCGCCACCCGGCGCAGCTTGGTTAATCGCACACGGCAAAAAAAAACGGGGCGCAGTACGCCCCGTTTTTATCAGTTGCGCTAATTACTTAGCAAGTGCCAGTCGCGTGTTGCCCGTTAATCGTTTTTGGAGTCGTCACGGGATGCGCGTGTCTCGACCTGAACGAAGCCGGCGGGGGCAGCAGGTGGAGCACTCTCTGCGGGTGTTTCATGCCGCACAACTTGCCGCGGTTGCTCCGACTCCCGCGGCAGGGCGCGATTGCCATCCGGTGCAGTCGCCGATTCAACCCGATTGTGATCGCTCTGGGTCGCTGCGACATTCACGTTACCTGCGTCGTTGTCAGACGACTCGGGCTTGGACTGGGCATCCGATTCACCCCCACGACCTGTCTGTCCCGGACCGCGCCCACGCCGACCGCGCCGCCCTCGGCGACCGCGCACGCCGCCCTCGGGACGATCCGCACGCTCGGTTTTTTCTCCCTGCTCGACCTTTTCCCGTGGCGGCTGCGGGTGGATATCGCCGCCTGCTGCACGTTCCGGACGGACTTCAGCGGGTCGTGGTTCGTGGCTGCGTTGTGGCTGGCCAGGACGGGGTGGACGCGGGCCGCGGCCATCACGTTTTTCGTGCCCGCGTTGTTCATTGCGCCGGTGCTGGGGTGGGCGTCCGTGGCGTGCGTGGCTATCGCGTGTGGCGGGGCGTTTATCGCTGGTCTTCTTGGCCTCATTCGCGCCAAACAAGCGCTTGAATAACCGGCTGATCCAACCCGCTTGTGCGGCCTTGGGGGTTGGCGCCGGGGCGGCGATGGCGTGGGTGATCGGCCCGATTAAAGCTTTTTCAACCACAGGTACCGATGCGGCACGGCCAGGTGCTTCTTCTTCGTCATCTTCCACCAACTCGATCTCGTAGCTTGGCGTGTCGATCTCCGCCTCGAATTCGTCGGTGCGCAGTCGGCGTACGTGATAATGCGGTGTCTCCATCTCCGGATCGGGCACGATCAGTACTGGCGTGCCGATACGCGATTCGATGGCACTGATCTCGTGGCGCTTCTCGTTCAGCAGGAAGGTGGCCGTGGCGATCGGCACGTGCACGTGCAACGCAGCGGTGTTTTCCTTCATGGCCTCTTCCTGCACAAAGCGCAGGACATGCAGCGCCGAGGACTGTACGCTGCGGATGCGGCCGGTGCCGAGGCAGCGTGGGCAGACCAGACTGCTGGACTCGCCGAGGGAAGGGCGCAGACGCTGACGCGACATCTCCAGCAGGCCGAAACGTGAAATACGCCCGACCTGGACGCGCGCCCGGTCGGCCTTCATGGCCTCGATCAACTGGTTCTCCACGGCGCGCTGGTTGCGTGCCGGCGTCATGTCGATGAAATCCACCACGATCAAGCCACCCAGGTCACGCAGGCGCAATTGGCGGGCGAGTTCATCGGCCGCCTCCAGGTTGGTGTTAAGGGCGGTTTCCTCGATGTCGGCGCCTTTGGTGGCGCGCGCCGAGTTGACGTCTATCGTGACCAGTGCCTCGGTGTGGTCGAACACCAGGGCGCCACCGGACTCGAGACGTACTTCGCGCGAGAAGGCCGATTCGATCTGGTGCTCGATCTGGAAGCGGGAGAACAGCGGAGTCTCGTCGGTGTAGTGTTTGAGCTTGCTCAGGTTATGTGGCATCACCTGCTGCATGAAGGTGCTGGCGCGTTCGTGTATCTCGGCGTTGTCGATGAGGATTTCACCGATATCCTGTCGCAGATAATCGCGGATCGCGCGTATCACCAGATTGCTTTCCTGGTAAATCAGGAAGGGCGCGCGTTTATCTACTCCGGCGCTGCTGATGGCCGTCCACAGCTGAGCGAGATAATCGAGGTCCCATTGCAGCTCTTCTGTGTTCTTGCCGATACCCGCGGTACGCACAATGACGGCGTAGTCCTGAGGAATGTTGAGTTGCGCCATGGCCTCGCGCATTTCGGCGCGTTCATCGCCTTCGATGCGGCGGGAGATACCGCCGCCTTTGGGGTTGTTGGGCATCAACACAAGATAACGCCCGGCGAGACTCACGAAGGTGGTCAGGGCGGCGCCTTTATTGCCGCGCTCTTCCTTTTCCACCTGCACGATCAGTTCCTGACCTTCTTTGATGACGTCCTTGATCTTGACCTGCGCCATGGGCGTCTTGTTGTCAAAGCCATTAAAAAAGACGCGGGAAATTTCCTTCAGGGGCAGGAAGCCCTGGCGTTCAGAACCATAATCCACAAAGGCGGCTTCGAGACTGGGCTCGACGCGGGTGACCTTGCCTTTGTAAATATTGCCTTTTTTCTGCTGGTAGGTAGAAGACTCGATGTCGAGGTCGAGGAGCTTCTGGCCATCGACAATAGCAACACGCAACTCCTCAGGATGAGTTGCGTTAAATAACATTCTTTTCATTGTCTGTGTATCCTTGACGCCCGGTATGAGTATGCGTACCCGGCGTGGACCACCCGCGTATCCTAGTTATCAACTACAAAACCCATCACTTTCCCATGGGAAGATAATGGATAGGGATGTCTCGGCGATCCCGGCCCGGAGCGTCATGCGTCCCGGAGCGTCATATTCAATGCACCACTTCGATTGGGTGAGCGGTGCGAAACCCCTTGGGTCCGTGCAGGCTCCGCCTGCCCTTGATTAGAGCCGCGGGTCAGGTGATGTATGACAGAAATAGTCTGTCGCCACACAGGTCTACACTGGACCAGTACCCGGCACATCACCGGATACGAAAACCGTTTGTTCTTGTGCACTTGCGGGCCTATCACTAAGCCATTGCTGCACATTACGAAATATAACAGTGCGTCTTCGTCCCTGCAAATCTGTTATCATTTTTTAATGACTGTTGCCAGAAAAAAATCCGAATCCCCCGTCGCCAACGGGGTGCGCTTTGAAGAGATCGACGCAGAACGTGCTGGACAAAGGCTAGATAACTATCTGATTTGTATGTTAAAAGGTGTGCCAAAAACGCATATCTATCGTTTAATGCGCAAGGGCGAGGTCCGTATCAATAAAGGCCGCACCAAACCGGATTATCGCCTGCAGGCCGGGGACATCGTACGCATCCCGCCGGTACGCACCGCCACAGACCAGGCCCGCCAGATAGTGTCGGGCCCGGCTATGCAACAGCGCTATGGCTGGCTGGAGCAGTGCATTCTTTACGAAGACGACGTTTTGCTGGTGGTGGACAAACCCTCGGGCCTGGCGGTACATGGCGGCAGCGGTATCAGCTTAGGGTTGATAGAAACCCTGCGGGGGCTGCGTCCCCAGGCGCGATTTCTCGAGCTGGTGCACCGGCTGGACCGGGACACTTCCGGATGCCTGGTGGTAGCAAAAAAACGTTCCGCTCTGTTGACCTTGCATGCCATGCTGCGCGAAGGCCAGGTGGAC
>JAYUBZ010000111.1:0-3533 GCA_043740595.1 Gammaproteobacteria bacterium | reverse complement strand
CGCTCGGCGCCGTGCAGGTGGAAACACCCGACCCGTCGCTCAACGTGCTGACCAACGGCTGGCTTGTGTACCAGACGCTGGCCTGCCGTCTTTGGGCGCGCAGCGGATATTACCAATCGGGGGGCGCCTTCGGCTTTCGCGATCAATTACAGGATGCAATGGCGCTGGTGCATACGCAGCCGCAGCAGCTGCGCGCGCAGTTGCTGCTGTGCGCAAGCCGTCAGTTCCCGGACGGCGATGTCCAGCATTGGTGGCACCCGCCTTCGGGCCGTGGCGTACGTACGCATTGTTCAGATGATTATCTGTGGCTGCCCTTGGCGATGTGCCGCTATGTGCTGACAACCGGCGACACCGGGGTGCTGAATGAACCCGTTGCCTTTCTCACAGGTCCCCCGGTTAATGCCGAGGACGATTCCTATTATGATCTTCCTGGCCAATCCAGCGAAGTGGCCAACCTGTACCAGCACTGCGTGCGAGCCGTTCAGCGAGGACTCCGCTTTGGCGAACACGGCCTGCCGCTCATGGGCACCGGTGACTGGAACGATGGCATGAATCTGGTGGGCCATCAGGGTAAGGGTGAAAGCGTTTGGTTGGGATTCTTCCTGCACAGCGTGCTCACGCAGTTCGCCGCGGTGGCGCGCCTGCAGGAGGATGCCGCCTTCGCCGAACGTTGCGACCAGGCAGGGAGTCAGCTACGCCAGAATATCGAGCAGTATGGCTGGGATGGCGCGTGGTACCGCCGCGCCTACTTCGACGACGGCACACCCCTGGGATCGGCGGCCAGCACCGAGTGTCGGATTGATTCCATTTCCCAGAGCTGGGCGGTTCTCTCCGGGGCGGGCGATACCCAGCGCGCGCGCCTGGCCATGGAATCGGTGGATCAGCGCCTGGTGCGCCGTGACCATGCACTGATCCAACTGCTGGATCCACCGTTCGACAAATCGCCGTTGAATCCCGGCTATATAAAAGGATACGTCCCGGGCGTGCGCGAGAACGGCGGGCAGTACACGCATGCGGCCATCTGGGCGGCCATGGCCTTTGCCCGATTAGGCGACCGGCGGCGCGCCTGGGAGCTGATGGACATGATCAACCCGATCAACCATGGAAAAACGCCGGAGGCGGTGGCGATCTACAAAGTCGAACCCTACGTCGTCGCCGCCGATGTCTATGCCGTAGCACCGCACACCGGCCGCGGGGGGTGGACCTGGTACACGGGCTCGGCCGGCTGGATGTATCGGCTGATCGTGGAGTCGCTCCTGGGCTTGAGGCTGGAGGTGGACAAACTGTATTTCGCGCCGTGCCTCCCGGCGGACTGGAAGGCCTTCAAAATACACTACCGGTATCGGGAGACGGTCTACCATATCGCTGTGACGCAAACGGGCATCGCCGATGCCGGGCAAGGCGAGGCGATGCGCGTGACGGTGGATGGCGTCGAACGACACGACCAGGCCATTCCGCTGGTTGACGACCGCCAGGATCACGCGGTCGAAATGAGAATACCGGCGTTGCCCCCCCCTGACCACGATTGACCCGGGAGATAAGTACGAATAAGTCTCGTCCGCCGGTTTCATTGATCGCCGGCACACCCATTCCGGTTGTCCCGCGCCAGCTGAACGACATCGTGCTACATTTTGGTGCATTACCCTGGAAAAAACCGTCTAGCCGCCAAGAACGCCCAGTGTGCGCAAGGCTTGTTACTCCAAGAGGTGCCTCACCCGCTTGTCAGGGCACCCATCTTTATGCCGCCAAACCCGCTGTGCCCAGTGGCACAACGATATCCATGCCGAATCGCCAATTTTTGACCCCAATATCGCGGAGAACCTGATATTTGCGCGCTTAATGCATTAACGCCTCTCGATGCAACTCGTGTATGCTGCCCTCGTCAGGCTCACGCCACGGGATAATCATTCGGAGGCTGCATATGGATATTCCGCAAAGCCCCAATCAAAACTATCTTCTCGCCGCCCTACCTACCGCCGAATTCGAACGCCTCGCCCCGCATCTGATGCTGGTCGCGATGCCGCTGGGGGAAGTGCTTTATGAGTCCAGCGGCCAGTTGCAGCACGTCTATTTTCCAACGACCGCCATCGTGTCCATGCACTATGTGATGGAGAACGGCGCGTCGTCCGAAATCGCGGGGATAGGTAATGAGGGCGTGCTCGGCGTTTCGCTCTTCATGGGTGGGAATACCACGCCCAACCGCGCCATCGTGCAGACCGCGGGCCACGGTTACCAACTGAAGACGCGGTTGCTGATGGAGGAATTCAATCGCGGCGGGACGACGCAGCATTTGTTGCTGCGCTATACCCAGGCGCTGATGACACAGGTATCCCAGACGGCGGTATGCAATCGCCACCATTCCGTGGAGCAGCAACTGTGCCGCTGGCTGTTGCTGACCCTCGATCGCCTGCCCTCCAATGAACTGACCATGACCCAGGAACTGATTGCCAACATGCTCGGCGTGCGGCGCGAAGGTATCACCGAGGCCGCCGGCAATTTGCAGAAAGCGGGGTTCATTCGCTACCGCCGTGGTCATATCACCGTGCTTGACCGGTCGGGCCTGGAGTCCCAGGTGTGTGAATGCTATGCGGTGGTCAAAAAAGAATTCAGTCGTTTGCTGAGCGATGTACGTAATCGCCAGGGACATCCCTCGGTCAGCCACGCCTGATTCTCAGCCCTGTTTCTCACTTTGCATGAAATCCCCGCCTCGTATATGCGATCGCGCACAGAGCGCAACGGGCTTGATCCCTATAATTGAATAGGGTTGCTCAAAATTCCGCCACGGGTTCAATTTACCCCCTCTCCGATGCCTGCGAGCAAAAGCATGCGTTTTTTTGTCCAGGATGGGCGTATAAGTAGATAATGTGCCACTCGCACCTTCGGCCCCGCGATCCGCCAGACGAATTCGCGCTTTAACAGAGGTCGGCCGTGTCCAGAAAAATCCGCAAGCCCGTCATTCCCAATCCCGTCGCTGGCACGGCGGAGGGCATCACCGAGGTCCGACGCCAGGAGACCTTGCTTAAAACCGGGGCCTTGCAGAGCGCGATTTTCAACAGCGCCAACTTTTCGAGTATCGCCACTGACGCGAAGGGTGTCATCCAGATCTTTAACGTCGGCGCCGAGCGCATGCTGGGCTACACGGCCGCCGACGTGATGAACAAGCTCTTCCTATGCACAGCACTTAATGCGACAGAATCCTTGCGATCCACAAGAGAGGACCAAAAATGAAAGTTGTAACCAAAGGACAAGTATCGCGGGGGGAACTTGACCCCAAACTGTTATTGAGCGTCTTGACGGCGGTTAAAAAAGGGGACTTTTCGGCGCGCATGCCGCTGGACTGGACCGGCATCGACGGCAAGATCGCCGACACGCTCAACGACATCATTGCGCTGAACGACAAAACATCCCTCGGCATCGACCGCATCAGTAAGGTAGTGGGCAAGGAAGGGAAGCTGGCGACGCGCATTCCGTTGGGATCTGTCGGCGGCGCATGGGCGCGCCAGATCGAGTCGGTCAATGCGCTGATTTCGGAT
>JAYUBZ010000110.1:0-2923 GCA_043740595.1 Gammaproteobacteria bacterium | reverse complement strand
CACCCACACCAACGCGTCGCTCCCAGGTTGTGATACCCATGGCCTCCAGATACTGTTTACGCAAGGCGTCTGTCGATGGCATACGTTAAAGCATACCGCTCGACAGCGCCGATGCAAACCACCCTAGCCCATGGCGTAACACGTGCATCACAGGTCTAGATCGGTGTGCCAGACTGCGGGTGGGCGCGGGCCAAAGGCACGAAGAGTTTATTCAAGGCATTGAGATAGGCCTTGGCGGAGGCGATGACGATATCGGTGTCGGCGCCGTTGCCGTTGACGATGCGCCCGGCCTTTTCCAGACGCACCGTGACCTCGCCCTGGGAATCGGTGCCGCTGGTGATGTTGTTCACCGAATACAGCAGCAGTTGCGCCTGGCTCACGACGATGGCCTCGATCGCCTTGAACGACGCATCCACCGGGCCGCCGCCCTCGGCGCCGGCGGCCTGCAACTCGCCATCGATCATGAGGCTCAAGGTGGCATAAGGCTTGGTGCCGGTCTCACTACACACCCGCAGGGCCGCGAGGCGGTAATGTTCGTTGTGTTCAAGCCGCTCTTCCGTCACCAGGGCCTGCAGATCCTCGTCGAAGATATCGTGTTTCTTGTCCGCCAGATCCTTGAAGCGTTCGAACGCGGAATTGAATTCCTCCTCCGATGCGAACTCGATACCGAGCTCCTTGAAGCGCGAACGCAGGGCATTGCGGCCGGAATGTTTGCCCAGCACCATGCGGTTGGCGCCCCAGCCCACATCCTCGGCGCGCATGATTTCGTAGGTCTCGCGCTTCTTCAGCACACCATCCTGATGGATGCCGGATTCGTGGGCGAAGGCGTTAGCGCCCACCACCGCCTTGTTCGGCTGCACCGCGAATCCGGTGATGTTGGACACCAGGCGGCTGGCCGGCACGATCTGGGTGGTGTCGATGCGCGTATCGCAGGTAAACATGTCGCGTCGCGTGCGCACCGCCATGACCACCTCTTCCAGCGCGGCGTTACCGGCGCGCTCACCCAGGCCGTTGATGGTGCACTCCACCTGGCGCGCGCCGTTGAGTACCGCCGACAGGGAATTGGCCACCGCCAGGCCGAGATCGTTGTGGCAGTGCACGGAAAACACCGCCTTGTCGGCGTTGGGCACGCGCTCGCGCAGGGTTTTTATCAAAGCGCCAAACTGATGCGGCAGGTTATAACCCACGGTATCCGGGATATTCACCGTGCGTGCGCCGGCGGCTATCACCGCCTCCAGCACGCGGCAGAGGAAATCGGTTTCCGAGCGACCGGCGTCTTCCGGCGAGAACTCGACGTCATCGGTGTAGCGGCGCGCGTACTTCACCGCCTTCACCGCCTGCTCCAACACCTGCTCGGGGCGCATGCGCAACTTCTCGCGCATGTGGATGGGCGACGTGGCGATGAAGGTATGGATGCGGCCGGACCTGGCGGGTTTGATCGCCTCGCCGGCGCGGTCGATGTCCTTGTCCAGGGCGCGCGCCAGGGCGCACACGGTGCTGTCGGTAATCGCCGCTGCCACCGCCTTGACCGCCTCGAAATCGCCGGGACTGGCGATGGGAAAACCCGCCTCGATGATGTTGACGTGCATGCGCTCCAGTACCTTGGCGATGCGTACCTTTTCATCCCGCGTCATGGAGGCGCCGGGGCTCTGCTCGCCGTCGCGTAAGGTGGTATCGAATATGATTAATGGGTCGTTCATGTTGTTCTCGCTTTACACGGCGCACCGACGCCTTGTCGACTGGTTGGCTCAATGGTAATGGTTTGCGTATTTTATTCCTCGCCAGGAGGGGGTTATTGTGCGCTTGCGCGCAGCAGTCGGCGGCACAACAGGGAGGGGGGGTGTAGCGATGGGCGCGCACCACCCTGCCACTGGGTGGCGAAGGGGCTCAAAGGGTTACGCGGGGTCTTCATAGGAATAAATATAAACCAGACGGGGCGGAATGCAAAGCCCGCCGCCCTCAGGGTTTGGCCTTGCGGCTGCCGCGCCAGCGCCGGTACCAGCGGATCCCGGCGAATGCCGGTCCCGACAGGCCATACAGCAGAAAGATCAGAAACAGATTCTGCGGGGGGTCGAGGGCGATGAGTACCAACAACAGCACCACGGCGATGATCGCCATGAAAGGCACCCGGCCCTTCAGGTCGAAATGCTTGAAGCTGTAGTAACGGATATTGCTGACCATGGCAACCGCGGCAAACAAGGTGAAGCCCAGGGCCAGAAAACTCACTTCCTTGCCGGGCACACCGTATCCCGAATGCAGGGCCCACATGAGACCCACCGTCATGGCCGCCGCGGATGGACTGGGCAGGCCCTGGAAAAAGCTGCCACTGCTACTGCCCACCTGGGTATTGAAGCGCGCCAGACGCAGGGCGGCGGCGGCGGTGTAGAGAAAGGCGACCAGCCAGCCGATCTTGCCCAGACCCGACAGGGCCCACTCATACATCACCAGCGCCGGCGCCAACCCGAAGGAGACCATGTCGGACAGGCTGTCGTATTCGGCGCCGAAGTCACTCTCGGTGTGGGTCCAGCGCGCGACGCGCCCATCCAGTCCGTCCAGCACCATGGCAATGAAGATCGCCATGGGCGCGTTCTCGAACTGATTGTTCATGGCCTGGACGATGGCGTAGAACCCGGCGAACAGCGCACCGGTGGTAAACAGATTGGGCAGGATATAAATGCCTTTGCGCGGGTGTTTCTCGCTCATCTGGGTGCTCCAGCAGGGGCCGGTGATAATTAGACAGACCTTAATGTAGGGTGGGCATTGCCCACCAGACGCGGCATGGGTCGACACCCCTGGTGGGCAATGCACTGGAAACTGCTCCTGTGTTTGCCCCAAGGGGCCTGGCGCCAGTACTTCCGCCATCTCGGCGCCTGTTCCCGACAGCGCTCTACCTCGCCCATCCATGGGCTCGCCTGGCGGTCGC
>JAYUBZ010000109.1:0-3556 GCA_043740595.1 Gammaproteobacteria bacterium | reverse complement strand
GCGGCGGGATGTTGGTCGCCATGCCCACGGCGATACCGGACGAGCCGTTCACCAGCAGGTTCGGCACCTTGGCCGGCATGACCGTGGGTTCGTGCTCGGAACCGTCGTAGTTGGGGGCAAAGTCCACCGTCTCTTTATCGAGATCGCCGAGCATTTCGTGGGCGATGCGGCTCATGCGGATTTCGGTGTAACGCATGGCGGCGGGTGAGTCACCGTCCACGGAACCAAAGTTACCCTGACCATCGATCAGCGGGTGGCGCATGGAGAAGTCCTGCGCCATACGCACGATGGTGTCGTACACCGCCGTGTCGCCATGCGGATGGTACTTACCGATGACATCACCCACCACGCGCGCCGATTTCTTGTAGGCCTTGTTCCAGTCGTTGCCGAGGACGTGCATGGCGAACAGCACGCGCCGGTGCACCGGTTTCAGGCCGTCGCGCACATCCGGCAGGGCGCGCCCGACGATCACGCTCATAGCGTAATCGAGATAAGACTGGCGCATCTCCTGCTCAAGATTAACGGGAATGGTTTCTTTGGCGAATGGTTCCATGGGGGTGTCGGTGGACCGCTAGTGGAGGATCGTGATCTGCTGAATAACTCGTTGTATTAAAATTATTTTTTAACCTGCTGGCGTGCCGGGCTGGCGCCCCGGAAACACGCGTATTTCGGTTCCATAAAAACGCCAATACTAACACGGAAGCGGCCTTGGCTGCATCCGTCGGCACGACAATACTTTCCCCACCACAGTCAATCGGGAGTAGACACGGGTTATACAGGTAGGGTGCGGGTCAAAATGCTCAGGAACGCATCATTTTTCCGATCTTGGCCTTGTCCGGTGCCAGCACCACGCCCTTCTCCGTGACGATGGCGTCAATCAGAACGGCGGGGGTGATATCGAAGGCCGGGTTCCAGGCCCCCGCCCCCGCCGGCGCGGTGGCTTGCCCGGCATAACACAGGACTTCATCGCTGCTGCGGTTTTCGATGGGAATGTCGGCGCCGCTGGCGGTGTTCAGGTCCACGGTGCTGGTGGGGGCGACCACCATAAACTTCAGGCCATGATAGCGCGCCGCCACGGCGGTGGAATAGGTACCGATCTTGTTGGCCACATCACCGTTGGCGGCGATACGGTCCGCGCCGACGATGACCCACTGCACCTTGCCTTGCTGCATCAGATAGGCCGCAGCAGCGTCGGCAATGAGGGTTACGGGGATTCCTTCCTGCAGCAACTCCCAAGCGGTGAGGCGCGCGCCCTGCAACCAAGGCCGTGTCTCGTCGGCATACACCTGCCGGATACGTCCCGCGGCCACGCCGGCACGTACCACGCCGAGGGCCGTGCCATAACCGCCCGTGGCCAGGGCGCCGGTATTGCAATGGGTCAGCACACCGCTGCCCGGAACGATGAGGGCCGCACCCAGTTCACCCATGCGGTGGTTGGCGGCGATGTCCTCCGCATGGATGCGCTGCGCCTCCTGCAACAGCCGCGGCAGCGGATCGCTATCGCCCACCTCGGCGATGACGCCGCGCATGCGCTCCACCGCCCAGCGCAGATTCACCGCGGTGGGCCGGGCGGCGGCGAGCCTATCCAGGTCCGGGGTCATGGCCGCGCGCCAGTTCGCCGGATGCGCACGAAAATGCGCGCCTGCCGCCAATACCACGGCATAGGCCGCCGCAATGCCGATGGCCGGCGCGCCGCGCACCACCATGTCGCGAATGGCATCGGCCACGGCGGCCAGCGTATCCAGGGTGATTACCTCTTCCCGCAACGGCAACCGACGCTGATCGATGAGCTTGAGATGTCCGTCCACCCACTCCACCGCGCGGATACGGTCGTAGGGAATCTGACTTTCCACAGGGCGGGATGCGGGCATGGGGGTCCGGGTAAGTTTAGGGAATATGAAAATACCACAGACAATAAACCGCCGACAGCGCGGCGAGGGTGTTGATATCAATACTGGCGGAGAGGATTCCCGTAGGGTGGATAAAGCGCAGCGTATCCACCATGCCAATTTCATTTGTGGTGCCAGAGTTCAGCCACGTTGGTGGATTCGGCGCTATCGCGCCTTACTCCACCCTACCAAATAACATGCGGGATGAATTCACCCCACGGCTTCCGCTATACTGCCGCGAGTCACCAACGGCCACTGGCATGCAAAAAGTCGATACCCTCATCAACGCCCGCTGGGTGATCCCGGTGGAACCGGACATCAGCCTCGCGCATCACAGCGTCGTGCTACACCAGGGGAAAATACTGGCGGTCCTGCCCACGGCGGACGCCCGCCAGCAGTATCAGGCGGGGGAGACGATAGACCTTGGCCATCACGCCCTCATCCCCGGCCTGGTCAATGCCCACACCCACGCGGCCATGTCCTTGTTCCGCGGCCTGACGGACGATCTGCCACTGATGGAGTGGCTGCAGAATCACATCTGGCCGGCGGAGGCGCGCTGGGCCAAGGCCGACTTCGTGCGCGACGGCACGCGCCTGGCCATGGCGGAAATGCTCAAGGGCGGCACCACCTGTTTCAACGATATGTATTTCTTCCCCGAGGACACCGCCCACGCCGCGCGCGCGGCCGGTATGCGCGCCGTGATCGGGTTGATCATGATCGACTTCCCCACGGCCTACGCCCAGTCACCGGCGGAGTACCTGGAGAAGGGCCTGGCCCTGCACGACACCTTGCGCAACAGCGCGTTGATCAGCACGGGCTTCGCCCCGCACGCGCCGTATACCGTATCGGATGGTCCCCTGGAAAAAATCCGCACGCTGAACAACGAACTGAACCTGCCGGTGAATATCCATTTGCACGAAACCGCCCACGAGGTGGACGCGGCCATGGCCAAGACAGGTCAGCGTCCCTTGCAACGCCTCAATCGTCTGGATCTCGTCAATCCCAATCTGGTGGCCGTGCACATGACGCAGTTGAATGCGGAGGACATCGCCCTGTTGGCGCAGAGCGGCGCACACGTGGTGCACTGCCCGGAGTCCAACCTCAAACTCGCCAGCGGTTTCTGTCCGGTGCATGCCCTGATGCAGGCCGGCGTCAACGTCGCCCTCGGCACCGACGGTGCCGCCAGCAACAACGATCTCGACATGCTGGGCGAAATGCGCACCGCCGCCCTCCTGGCCAAGGCCGTCAGCGGCAACGCCACGGCGCTCACGGCCCACCAGGCATTGCGCATGGCCACCCTCAGTGGCGCACGTGCCTTGGGACTGGACGAACGCATCGGCTCCCTCAAGCCCGGCAAGGCGGCCGACATAACCGCCATCAACTTAAATACCCTGGCCAGTCAGCCAGTGTACGACCCGGTATCACAAATTGTGTACACCGCCAGCCGCGACCAGGTGACGGATGTGTGGGTGGCAGGCAAACGGCTGCTGCACGACCGCCGCCTCACCACCCTGGACGAGACCGCGATCTTGGAGAATGCCAGCGCCTGGCATGCTAAAATCTCCGGCGAGACAGAAGGGAATCTCTAATAATTCGGGAATGTAGGGTGGATTATGCCCAAAGGACACGCGGCGCACTGTTTGGTGGATTCGCTGCGCTTAATCCAC
>JAYUBZ010000108.1:0-2283 GCA_043740595.1 Gammaproteobacteria bacterium | reverse complement strand
CATGACGTTCTCCTTGAAGGTTCAGCGTTGGGCGGGGTGGCTTGAGGGTGCGGGGGAGTTTTTGAAATACGCGCCCTGGATGTAGGTTCCGCAATGGTTGTTCCAGACGTCCCTATCGCGGTATCGTCCTTCAATCAGATCAGCATTGCAACTAGCGAGGGTTAGCGGGACTGTCGGTTCTCTCCTTCATGAAGGCGAGGTGGTTACCGAGCCACATTACGTCCGCATCCAGGCGGTAGTTGGAGCCTCTAATGACCACGCACGCATCTGCCGTTTCGCTGGGAACGAATACACAATCTCCGTGGGCAGGTCGCTTCGCTGCGGTCCGAGGTCACCGGGCGGGGCCGCCGCGGCAACCCGGTAATTTTGCCCTGCGTCGCCAGTCACTTTATACTCCCCGGATCGTCTTACGGTCAGTCCAGCCTCAGCACGGAGAAAGTATGCGTCCCCTGCATTTGCTCGCCATCCTCGATCGGGAGTTCACCAGCGCCCGCGAGGGTCATCACACCCCGGTCATGTTGTGGGGTCCGCCGGGCGTCGGTAAATCGCAAATGGTCGCCCAGGTGGCGGCGAAGCACGGCGTGCCGGTGATCGACATTCGCCTGTCGCAGATGGAGCCGACCGACCTGCGTGGCATCCCCTTCCGCACCGGCGATACGGTGGAGTGGGCGATACCGGCCATGTTGCCGGATGCCAAGCGTCATGGTGAGGAGGGGATTTTGTTTCTGGATGAGATCACCTCCGCCGCGCCCACGGTGTCCGCCGCCGCCTACCAGTTGATCCTCGACCGACGCCTCGGCGCCTATCGCATTCCCGACGGCTGGGCCATTTTTGCCGCGGGCAACCGCCAGGGGGATCGCGGCGTGACCTTCGCCATGCCCGCGCCCCTGGCCAACCGTTTTTCCCATTTCGAGGTGGACACCCATCTGGACGACTGGGTCGCCTGGGCCTACGCCCACGGCATCGACGATCGGGTGATCGCGTTTCTGCGCTTCCGCCCGGAGCTGTTGTTCGATTTCGATCCGGCGCACAACCCGGTGGCCTTCCCTTCGCCGCGCTCGTGGGAGTTTGCCCACCGCGCCCTGCACAAGTTTCACGACCACACCGATCTCCTGCGCGGCGCCTTGCAGGCCTGCGTCGGGCCGGCGGCGGGCATCGAGTTGCAGGCCTTTGTGGAGAATCTCGACAACCTGCCGGATATCGACGCCATCATCAACGGCCAGGGCGACCAGGTAGCGGTGCCGCGTGAGATCGACCTGCAATACGCCGTCGCATCGGCCTTGGTGGGGCGCGCCATCCGCGCGCAGAAAACGGCCAACGAAATGGACGTCTACGGCCGCATCCTGGATTACGCTGCACGTTTTCCGCAACGGGAAATGGGCGTGATGCTGGTGTCCGACATGCAGCGCGCCATCGGCCGCAAGGTGTTCGCGGTGCCGCAGTTCGCCAATTGGGCCAAGACCATTGCCGATGTGATGTTGTTCGAACTGTAAGCCATGGCCGAACCAGAAGATATCGAAACCAAGTTGAGCGCGGCGCGCACGCGCCTGATCCTCGACAAACCCTTCCTCGGGGCGTTGGTGCTGCGCCTGCCCATGATCGCGGCGGACCCGGCGTGGTGCAGGACCACCGCCACGGACGCGCGTGCGTTTTACTACAACCCCGCCTATATCCGCGCCATCAGTCTCGACCACACCCAGTTCATGCTGGCGCACGAGGCGCTGCATTGCGCGTTGTCGCACTTCGCGCGCCGCCAGCATCGCGTCAAACACCGCTGGGACGTGGCCTGTGACAATGCCATCAACCCGCTGCTGGTGAAGGATGGTCTGTGCGCGCCACCGGGCACCCTGCTGCTGGACGGGTTCGATGGCATGACGGCAGAGGAGATCTACCCCTACATCGACGAGAACAATAACGACGAACCCCTCGATCAGCATATCTACGACGAGGACGATAGTCGCGACGACCCGCAGCAACAACAACGCAAACAGCAGAATCACGGCGAGACCCGCCAACCTGAAGACGCCGGGGATCAAGGCGAGCAACCACAACAACGCGAAGGCGGCGGCCGTGACGGCGAGCCGGAGCAAAAAGCCGGTCAACAGAAGTCGGAGCAATACGAAGGCGCCCAAGCGCGCGACGGCGAGCCCGATCCCGACATCACTGGAAACGCAGGAACAGTTTCCAGTACTTCCGCCATCTCGGCGCCTGTTCCCGACAGCGCTCTACCTCGCCCATCCATGGGCTCGCATGGCGGTCGCCCGCCCTACAAATAATCGTTCT
>JAYUBZ010000107.1:0-4388 GCA_043740595.1 Gammaproteobacteria bacterium | reverse complement strand
GGCGACTCCGGATGCACTAACACCGCCGCCTCCGGGTGCAGTCGTTTTAAATGCACCAATGCCTCGGCCTTGAATTCCTCGTGCACGATGCAGGCACCCTGCCAGATGAGCATGTCGGCGCCGGTTTGCTTGCTTATATAGTCACCGAGATATTTATCCGGTGCCCACAGGATTTTTTTGCCCTGTTCCTTAAGATGGTTGACCACATCCACGGCGATGCTGGAGGTAACCACCCAATCGGCCCGCGCCTTCACCGCGGCACTGGTATTGGAATACACCACCACGACCCGGTCGGGGTGGGCGTCACAAAAGGGAATAAACTCCTCCGCCGGACAACCAAGATCCAAAGAGCATTCCGCCTCCAGGGTCGGCATGAGCACGCGTTTTTCCGGATTGAGAATCTTGGCGGTCTCGCCCATGAAACGCACACCTGCCACCACCAGCGTGCTGGCGGCGTGTTCGTGGCCGAAGCGCGCCATGTCGAGGGAGTCGGATACATAGCCGCCGGTTTCATCGGCGATGCGTTGGATATCTTCATGGGTGTAGTAATGCGCCACCAACACCGCGTCCTGTTCTTGCAACAGGCGTTTGACCTTGTCCGACAGATACAACTGCTCCTCCGCCGACCACACCGGCAGATGGTTCATGACCGCCGCTGTCTCGGGCACATTCAAGACCGGCGTGACGGGAATTTTAAGGACCGTTGCGATATCACACCTCCATGGTCGGCTGACACACTGCACAGCTCACATTAAGTTCACCATAACTTGCAGGATTTTCCTAGCAGTCAGCCGATATCCCTCAAAAAAATCCCCGGAGATGAATGCCACTTGCCCAAACATTGCCGTCATTGCGAGGCGACCCGTTTTTCGGGTCGTTGCGGGCGTGACGCGGCAACCTCCTGAAGCGGCCACCGGACCCAAATGCGGCCGTGGCAATCTCCGCACCCTTTGGCACGTACGCCGCGTACCTCTCCCACGGAGATGGCGCTGTCGCGCCTCGCAATGACAGCAGACCATGGCCTAGGGTGGGCACTCGCGTGTGCCTCGGACGTTTAACCGCGCACTGGATGCGTCGACATTCGACTACAGGTTGGCAGTAGCCCTTGCTATCATGGCCGGATGCTGCACGGCACCGATGGAATCACCTATGCCCTACCCGAGTATCGACCATGACTGACGAACACCTACGCTTCAGCCTCAAGCAGGCGGTGTGCGCCGCTGATCCGAAGGTGGCCGTGGATTTTCTGGCGCACCACGCCGGGCTGTCCAAGGCCGCTGTCAAGGACGCCATGAACAAAGGTGCGGCCTGGTTGGTGCGTCAGGGCACCCGCCGTGTGCGCCGCGCAGACACTCTGCTGCAGGAAGGTGACCGGGTGGAGTTGCACTACGATAAACAACTGCTCGCCCTCACCGCACCCCCGGGGCGCTGCCTGTTGAGCAACACCCACTACAGCCTGTGGTTCAAACCCAGCGGATTATTGGCCCAGGGCACCGCCTTCGGCGACCACTGCTCGTTGTTGCGCCAGGTGGAAAAAAAACTGCGCGATGAGGGAAAAACTCCGCACCTGATACACCGGCTGGACCGGGAGGCGGCCGGCATTATGCTGTTTGCCCACACCCGCAGCGCCGCCGCCAAACTGTCGGCGCTGTTTCAGGCCAACCGGGTCACGAAACGCTATCGCATTCAGGTGCGCGGCGATCTGGCGACACAACACGGGACCCAGGGCCGCATCGACCTGCCCCTGGATGGCAAGGCGGCGGTAACGGAATACAATGTCACCGCTTACGATACCGTAACGGACACCGCCACGGTGGAAATCCACCTGCTCACCGGCCGCCTGCATCAGATACGCCGTCACCTCCATGCCCTGGGTTGTCCCGTGGTCGGCGATCCAAAATACGGCCACGGCAATAAAAACAAGGACGGCATGCGCCTGGTGGCCACCGGCCTGGGGTTTACCTGTCCCTTCAGCCGGCAGCCGGTGGCGGTCAATCTGGACGACAGCGATATTGGTTTTTGAAAAGGTGCACGCGCCACAGATGTCAGGCACTTGTCTGTGCTGACGTTATCCCCTAGGCTTGTTGCTGGTAACGCGCTTGGCACAAACCCTATCGTACGTAGGGTGGGCATCGCCCACCACACAGGGCGTGGATGGACTTCCGCCGGTGGGCGATGCCCACCCTACCAAGGCTGCCAAAACGAAAAATTTATCAACGGCGATGCATCAATACGCTTCCACCGAGCCCGCATGATCAACGTCATCGTCACCGACATCGAAGGCACTACCTCGTCCCTGTCCTTCGTCAAGGACGTGCTCTTTCCCTATGCGCGTGAGCGCATGGCGGATTTCGTGCAGGCGCACCGGCACGAAGCCGACGTGGCGCAATTACTCGCCGACGTGGGAAAAGACGCCGGCCGCCCCTTGAGCGATACCGAGACCATCGCCCAACTGGTGCGCTGGATCGATGAAGACCGCAAGATCACCTCACTGAAAGCCTTGCAGGGCATGATCTGGGAACAGGGTTACCGTCAAGGGGATTTCAAGGGTCATGTGTATGCCGACGCGGCCAACAATCTCCGGCGTTGGCAGGCGCGTGGCATCGCTCTCTATGTCTACTCCTCCGGTTCGGTGTATGCGCAGAAGCTGCTGTTCGCCCACAGTGACGGCGGCGACCTCACGCCACTCTTCAGCGGCTACTTCGATACCACCCTCGGCATGAAGCGCGACGTCGCGTCCTATGCCAAAATAGTCCAGGCCATCGACCGGCCGGCGTCGCAGATATTGTTTCTGTCCGATATAAAAGAAGAGCTGGACGCGGCGGCCGGCAGCGGCCTGCACACAGGCTGGCTGATGCGCGATGCCGCACTACCCACGGCTGCGGCGCATTTCCCCGCGCGCGACTTCGACGAGATCGACGCGCACTTCCTCGCGGGATAACACTGAAATAAAATCGCGCTTGACACACACTCACGCTGCCTACACACTCCGTGCATGATCGCTGCCCTGTCCATTTTCCGTGTAACTCATGCCGTCGCCCGCCAGAAATGGCTGCGACCCGCGCACGCGTGCCTGAGGAAAGATCACTGCTGATCGTACAGTAACTACCAAGCATATTTCCCAAGGCCGCGGCGACCCCCGCGGCCTTTTTCGTTTTACGTTCAGAAAAAGGAGGACACAGTGTCAGTACCAGCGGCTTACCTGGGCGTGATCATCATCTGGTCGACCACACCCTTAGCGCTCAAATGGAGCAGCGAGGGACCGGGGTTCCTGTTTGCCGTGACGGCACGCATGTTGATAGGCACGCTACTGTGCCTCATCCTGCTGAAACTGCTGCGCACGCGTTTTCCCTGGGATGTTCAGGCGCGGCGCGCCTACCTGGCGGCGGCGCTGGCGATCTTCGGCGGCATGATGTCCGTGTATTGGGGGGCGCAATTCATACCCTCGGGACTGATTGCGGTGATCTACGGTTTATCGCCCGTCATCACCGGCATCCTGGCGGGGCTGTGGCTGAAGGAACGCGGTTTCACGCGCTTCAAACTCACCGGCATGCTGACAGGCTTGCTGGGGCTGGCCGTCATTTACAGAAGTGGGCTGCAGCTCGGGCCCTCCTCGGCCTATGGCATCCTCGCGGTTTTACTGTCGGTCACCCTGCAAGTGACGAGTGCCGTGATGATCAAGCGCATCGGCGCGAGCGTCCCGGCGCTGGCGCTGACCACGGGGGGCTTGATGCTGGCCCTGCCCCTGTACCTGCTCACTTGGTGGGTGTTCGATGGTACGTTGCCCCATACCCTACCGGCCAGGGCGGCGTGGTCCATCCTCTACCTCGGCGCCTTCGGTTCCGTGATGGGATTTGTTTTGTATTACTACGTCCTGACGAAGCTGGAGGCCGGCCGCATTGCCCTGATCACCCTCATCACCCCGGTGACGGCGTTGATCCTCGGCCACAGCATCAATCACGAACGCATCGGCCCGGAAATCCTGGTGGGCGCGTTGTTGATACTGTCAGGACTGGCCCTGCACCAGTGGGAAGACCTCGTGCGCCGTCGTGCCGTCGCAGCCAAGGCAGCGCCCACGACGGACGCGCACGCGCCGATCATCTTACGGGAAGAAAAATGAGGAGCGCAGGTGAACTAGACGTCTCGAAACATGACGCTATCAATAATGCCGCAAAGCCGTGGCGGGAGTCGCTGTAGGGTGGGCATCGCCCACCATGGGAGGCCAGCCTTGGCACGGGCGGTGGGCGATGCCCACCCTACGTAACCTAAGCATTCCCTTTGTCGCATGTTTAGGGAAGCCCTGAACAAGTTGTCATTTCGAGCGCAGCGAGAAATCTGACATTGAGATGGTTCAGCGTCATCATGGTGTTACTGGATTTCTCCCTTCG
>JAYUBZ010000106.1:0-3505 GCA_043740595.1 Gammaproteobacteria bacterium | reverse complement strand
GAGCGGCACGCCCAGCGCTACCGCGACACCCGCGCGCGCGTGCAGTCCTAACCCTAACTGTTACTATCGGAGAATTCAGCATGAAAAAATGGCAATGTGTGGTCTGTGGTTACATTTATGACGAAGCCGTGGGCATGCCGGAAGACGGCATCCAGGCCGGCACCCGCTGGGAGAACATTCCGGAAGATTGGGCTTGCCCCGACTGCGGCGTGGCCAAGGCGGATTTCGAAATGGCCCTGATCGATGATGCCGCATGAAGGTGGCGACCCTGTTTTTGGGTTATTGTGAGCGCAGCGCGGCAACTTTTTCTGTCATTGCGAGGGCGCGCTTTTTGCGCCCGCGGTAATCCCCGTAACCTTGGCGCTCACGCGTGAGCGCCGCTCACACGGAGGTGGCTTCGTCGCTTTGGGTCCGGCAACACATTTAGGAGTTTGCCGCGCTGCGCTCGCAATGACCCATCACAATGACAGCCAGGATTGGCTAGGGTGATACTTTTTGATTAACCCGCTACTGAAGGACAGGACATGCAACCTATCGTTATTATCGGCACCGGCCTCGCGGGCTATACCCTGGCGCGGGAGCTGCGCAAACTCGACAAAGACACAGCGTTGCACCTGCTCACCGCGGACGACGGGCGCTTCTACTCCAAACCCATGCTGTCCAATGCCTTCCACAGCAACAAGACAGCGGAGGCCTTGGCCATACACACAGCCGAACAGATGGCCGTGCAGTTAAACGCGCGCATCGACACCCACGTCAGCGTCAGCGCCATCGATGCCACGGCCCACAGCCTGATATTCAACAACCATAGCCTTGCCTACAGCAAACTGGTGCTGGCGCTGGGCGCTGACCCGATACGCATCCCCGTGGAGGGGGATGCGGGGGACGCCGTGCTGTCGGTCAACGATCTGACCGACTACACGCGCTTTCGCGCAGCAGCGACCGATGCCAGGCGCATCCTTATCATGGGGGCGGGTCTCATCGGTTGTGAATTCGCCAACGACCTGCACACCGCCGGCTACGCCGTGGAGGTGGTCGATCCCGCGCCCCAGCCCCTCGGCCGTTTGTTGCCGCCCATGGCGGCCGCCGCCCTGCGCGACGCCCTCGCTGTGCTGGGCGTCCGCTGGCATTTCGGCTGCAGTGTAAAGTCCGTGAACCGACACAACCGCGCCTATACTGCGGTCCTTTCCGATGGCAGCACCATCGAAAGCGATGTCGTGCTCTCGGCCATCGGGCTGCGGCCGCGCATCGCCCTCGCCACCCATGCCGGAATTAAATCCCAGCGCGGCATCCTCACGGACCAGCACCTGCAGACCAATGCCGCGGATGTCTACGCCCTGGGAGACTGCGCCGAAGTGGCCGGCCTGGTATTGCCGTTTGTCATGCCCATCATGCACGCCGCGCGCGCCCTGGCCAAAACCCTCAGCGGCACGGCCACTGCTGTGCAGTATCCGGCCATGCCGGTGGTGGTAAAAACCCCCGCCTTGCCGGTGGTGATCTCGCCACCGCCCATGCAGGCCGACGGCACGTGGCAGGAAAGCGGGGCGGGCACGGATGTGCGCAGCGTGTTCCTCGGGCCCGGCGATACACTACTCGGCTTTGCCCTGACCGGTGCCGCGCACGCGGAAAAAAACACGCTGACCAAGCAGCTACCGCCGGTCCTGGCTTAGTGGTTCAGCAGGCGATTGTCCGTTAACCGCTGCGCAGCGCGGGCGCGGTCTGTACGTCGAAGATGTAGACACGGCCATCTATCCTTTTGCGTAGCAGCGGAAGTTATGTACCCTGGCAACCGCTGCACACTACTCCCCGACCTTCCATTATCCCACTGAGCCAATTTGATGTCTGACCACCTGGATCTCTGGGGCCTTTTCCTCAGCGCCTTTGTCTCCGCCACCCTGTTTCCGGGCGGATCCGAGGCGGTGCTCGCGGCACTCGCCTACCTCAAGCAACACGACACCTGGCTGTTGCTCGTCATCGCCACGCTGGGGAATACCCTGGGGGGACTGAGCACCTTTCTCCTCGGCGGGTGGCTGGCGCGCCGCGTTCCACTGACACACACCCCGACATCGACACAGCCTGCGGGCAAGGTGGCGGCGATCCGCCGCGTGCAACGATGGGGGGCGCCGGCATTGTTGCTTTCCTGGCTACCGGTGATCGGCGATCCGTTGTGTTTCGCCGCCGGTTGGTTACGTATCAATGCCTTACAGGCCACCTTATTTATCACTGCGGGTAAGGCGGCACGCTATGCAGTGATCCTGTATTTTACGACCTGACACAGATGTTCGGATGACGCGCCAGGTTTTCAGGATATAATGTCCTTTTTCAACTTCCATCATCGACAACACCGACCCATCCAGACCGCGCAATCCACCGACAAACACCATTAATGGTTTCCGGTATTTCAAAGACCCACTGCCTCACTAAGGAGCTATTATGAAACGATTCAAGGCGATCACCACGCTGTCCCTCATCATCATATTCGGCCTAAGCGCCTGCGCCACCGACGAGTTCGGCAACCCCCGTCCCCTCACGGACGCGGAAAAAGGCGCGATCTTCGGCGCGGCTGCGGGCGCCGTGGTCGTTGGCGCGGCCTCGAAGAAGAAGAATCGTTCCCGCGGGGTATTGCTGGGCGCCGTCGGCGGCGGACTTACCGGCGGCCTGGTGGGCAATTACATGGACAACCAGAAGAAGGACCTCGAACTCGCCCTGGCACCAGAGCGCAACGCCGGTGCCATCCAGGTGGAGAAACTGCAGAACAACATCCTGCGTGTGACCATGACCGAGCAGTCGGCCTTCTCCGTGGATTCCGCCGAGGTCAAAGGCTCGTTCTACAGCACCATGGACAAGATCGCCGCGGTGATCAACCGCTATGGCAAGACCCAACTGACCATCGTCGGTCACACGGACAACACCGGTTCGCAGCCACACAACCAACAACTGTCCGAGCAGCGCGCCCAGTCGGTCGACAACTACTTCCGGCAGAAGAACGTGAACCCGCAGCGGCTGGATGCCTATGGCCGCGGCTTTTCCGAGCCACGCGCGTCCAATGCCACGGCCGCTGGCCGTGCCCAGAATCGTCGCGTGGAAATCTTTATTGAACCGGTCGTGGCCGGGCAGGGCTAAACACCGTCCGCCCTGTGCCAGTGGCTGACACCGCGGGCACAGGGAATTTTGTCTTTAAAAATCGACCGAGCTGATGGAAAAGCATCCAGTCGAACCCCGATATCCAGGGTGACATCACCGCCACGTCCGTCTATGCTCAAGCTTGAACTGTCAAAAAAACATATGACATGCTGCGTTTACCGACCTACTCCCTACTCTGTCTGCTGTGTTGCGCCCCGTTGGCCTTCGGCCAAGAGGCTGAGCCGGTCGTTGATCCGGAGCTGAAGGCCCTCCTCAAGCAGGCGGCGAATGACACAGACAGCTTCGTCGATCAATACGATGCCGAGGTGTGGCTGACGGATATGTCACGCCGTCTGGAAAAGCGCCTGCCCGATCACACCTA
>JAYUBZ010000105.1:0-2864 GCA_043740595.1 Gammaproteobacteria bacterium | reverse complement strand
CTTTCTCGGGCATGCGCAGTCCACGCGCGTGCTACTGACCGAACTGTTCGTCGGCAGTTTCATTGGTGCCGTCACCTTCACCGGCTCGCTGGTGGCCTTTGGTAAGTTGCAGGCGCTGCTACCGGCACGTCCACTGGCCTTGCGTTATCGCCATCTGCTCAACCTGCTGCTGGCCGGCACGATACTCGCGCTGGGCACGCAGTTCGTGCACGCGCCGACACTCGCCGCGCTGGTGCTGCTGGCCCTGTTGGCGTGCGTGCTGGGCGTGTTGCTGATCGTACCCATCGGCGGGGCCGACATGCCGGTGGTGGTGTCGATGCTGAATTCTTATTCGGGCTGGGCGGCGGCCGCTACCGGCTTTACCCTGGGCAATCCCTTGCTGGTCATCACCGGCGCGATCGTCGGATTTTCCGGCGCCATCCTGTCCTATATCATGTCACGCGCCATGAACCGCTCGATCCTGTCCATCGTGCTGGGCGGGGTCGGCGGCGGCGCCAAACCCGGTGAGTCGGTGGCGGCCACGGCCGCGGACCAGGGCTATAAACAGGCGGCCGTCGAGGATGCCGTATTCCTGATGGGCAATGCCTCGCGCGTCATCATCGTGCCCGGTTACGGCATGGCGGTGGCCCAAGCCCAGCATGCACTCAAGGAATTGTCCGAAACCCTCGAACACAAGGGTGTTGCGGTGAAGTTCGCCATACACCCGGTGGCCGGGCGCATGCCCGGACACATGAACGTGCTGCTGGCCGAGGCCGACGTGTCCTACGATCAGGTATTCGAAATGGACGAGATCAACCCCGAGTTCGCCAGCACCGATGTAGTGCTGGTGGTCGGCGCCAACGACGTGACCAATCCGGCGGCCAAGACCGAGCGATCCAGCCCGATCTACGGCATGCCGATCCTCGAAGTGGGCAAGGCGCGCAACGTGCTGTTCGTGAAGCGCTCGATGAAACCCGGCTACTCCGGGGTGGAGAATCTGTTGTTCGCCCAGGACAATTGCATGCTGGTGTTTGGCGACGCCAAACAAGTCTGCGAACAGATGGCGGCTGAACTCAAGGCCGCGGCCTGATCAAGAATACGCACTGGGTAGATGAAGTCGGCTGTGGCGCCTGGCCATGGTCCCGTCCGAATCAGCGCACTCCGACTCGAGCGCCGGGTTACCGCAAATCGTGCCTTCGAAGATCTCACATACTCCAGAATTTTACCGCTGACATGGCCCTTCGGGGCCCATCCGTGCATCCCCGAGTCCGTGCTTTCCGCACCCAAGATCACGTATTTCCCCCTGAGTATGCAGCGCTCAGGCAATTTTCCGCTAGAATACGCCGACGCCCCGGTAGCTCAGTGGATAGAGCAGCCGCCTCCTAAGCGGCAGGTCGCACGTTCGATTCGTGTTCGGGGCACCATATAATAATCAGCCGTTCAGCGGGAGACGGTGTTTTGCTCGAAATCGTAAATCTGGCCTGTGCCCGTGGGGACCGTCCGCTGTTTCAGGACTTGAGTTTTTCCCTGCAGCCCGGCGAATTCCTGCATGTCCAGGGTGCCAATGGCAGCGGCAAGACCACGCTGCTGCGCACCCTGTGCGGCCTGTCGCAGCCCGCCGCCGGGGAGATCCGCTGGAACGGCGCGCGGGTGCGCGATGGCGCAGAAAACTTCCGCCGCCAGATCTGTTATGTGGGCCACCATAACGGCATCCAGGGGGAGTTCACCGCGGCGGAAAATCTGGCCTTTCATCTCGCCCTGGCGGGGGATGCGGCCCATGCCGGCATTCATGAGGCCCTGGGACAGCTGGGTCTCACCGCCGTGGCGCGCCTGCCGGCCAAGCTGTTGTCCCAGGGACAGAAACGGCGCCTGGCCCTGGCGCGTTTTCTCATCAGTCAGAAACCCCTGTGGATCATGGATGAGCCCATCACCGCCATGGACGTGCGCTCCGCCGCCCGCATGACGGAATACTTCACCGCCCACCTCGACCGCGGTGGTTTGATTGTGTTGACGTCACACCAGGAAATGACCCTGGCCTCCCACCCCTTGCGCACCCTGAGCCTGGACACCTGATGTCACCGACCCTGTTCAGCACCAGCCGCGATGTGTTTCTGCGGGACCTCACCCTGGCGGCGCGCAAGCCGGCGGACATGATCACGCCCCTGATTTTTTTCAGCATCGTCATCAGCCTCTTCCCCCTGGGCGTCGGACCGGAGCCGACCTTGTTGCGCACCCTGGCGCCGGGGGTATTGTGGGTGGCCGCCCTCCTCGCCACCATGCTGTCTCTGGGAAGATTGTTTGCCAGCGACCATGACGACGGCACCCTGGAACAGATGCTGTTGAGCCCGCAACCGCTGACGGCCATCGTCGTACCAAAAATCCTCGCCCACTGGACCACCACGGGACTACCGTTGGTCTTGTTGAGTCCGGTGCTGGCGATCCAACTGCAACTGCCCACGGCGGCCATGCCGACCCTGATTCTCGCTTTGTTGCTGGGTACACCGGTGCTGAGCCTGCTGGGCAGTGTCGGCGCGGCCCTGACACTCGGCCTGCGCGGTGGTGGCGTGCTGGTGTCCTTGCTGGTGCTGCCGTTGTATACTCCGATCCTGATTTTTGGCGCCGGTGCGGTCGCCGCCAGCGCCGCCGGGCAGAACCCGGAGGCGTACCTGTCACTGTTAGGAGCCTTTTTGATCATGGCACTGGGTTTCGTCCCCTTCGCGACCGCCGCCGCACTACGCATTTCTCTCGACTGAACTCCCATGAACATAATCAACTATAAATACGCCGCGCCACGCAATTTCTACCGCCTGGCCGGGACCCTGATTCCCTGGCTCGGGTTGATTACCGCCATCCTGTTGGGCATTGGCCTCTATTCCGGCCTGTTT
>JAYUBZ010000104.1:0-4854 GCA_043740595.1 Gammaproteobacteria bacterium | reverse complement strand
TATATTTAACCCCTATGCCCGGTGAATATCCCGGGTTTACATTGTGGTGCCGACATCGACACCGAGCATAAGAACAGGAGAACTGTCATGAGTCAGCAGCGAGGGCAGGCGCTACAAGACCCTTACTTGAATGTGTTGCGCAAGGTACGTGTTCCTGTGTCGATATTTCTGGTAAACGGGATCAAACTACAAGGTCAGATCGAGTCGTTTGATCAGTTTGTGGTGCTACTGAAGAATTCCGTCAGTCAGATGATCTACAAACACGCCATCTCCACGGTAGTGCCCAGTCGGCCGGTGAAGTTCACCTTTGAGCACGCAGACGACGAAAAAGCCCCCGGAAACGAATGAACCCCACCGCATGAACGACCAGTCCCGCGCGCGCGAGTGCGCGATACTGGTGCATTTGCGTTTTTCCGATAAAGACGGTGACAGCGAACTGGAGGAACTGCGCCTGCTGGCGGAGTCCGCCGGCGCCGAAGTCTGTGGCGTCGTCCGTGGCAACCGCCAGCGGCCGGATGCCGCCACCTATATTGGCAAGGGCAAGACCGAAGAGGTGCGCGACGCTGTGCAACAGGCTGAAGCGGACCTGGTACTGGTGAATCACGATTTATCCCCGGCACAGGAGCGTAATATCGAGAAAGTCGCCGGTTGCCGCGTGCTCGATCGCACCGGACTCATCCTGGCTATTTTCGCCCAGCGGGCCCGTAGCCACGAAGGTAAGCTGCAGGTGGAGCTGGCCCAGTTGGATCATCTGGCGACCCGGCTGGTACGTGGGTGGACCCATCTGGAACGGCAGAAGGGGGGTATCGGTCTGCGGGGTCCGGGGGAAACCCAGCTGGAAACCGACCGCCGTTTGTTGCGTGATCGGGTAAAGCATCTTAACCGGCGGCTGGAAAAAGTCCGTTCCCAGCGGCTCAGCCGACGCAAGGCCCGCAGCCGGATCCCCCTGCCTACGGTGTCTCTGGTGGGCTACACCAATGCGGGCAAGTCTTCAGTGTTTAACCGCCTGACGGGTGCGGCGGTGTATGCCGCTGACCAACTGTTTGCGACCCTCGACCCCACCATGCGGCGTGTCGGTCTTTCCGGCCATGCCAGCATTATCCTGGCCGATACCGTCGGTTTTATCCGCCACTTGCCGCATAAGCTGGTGGAGGCGTTCAAATCCACCCTGGAAGAGGTGGCGGAGGCGGACCTGCTGCTACACGTGGTGGACGGCGCTAATGCCGAGCGGCGTGAACAGATGCAGGAGGTGGACACGGTATTGGCGGAAATCCAGGCGCACTCCATCCCCCAGATCATCGTGTTCAATAAAATCGATCTGACGGGTGAGCCGCCCCATCTTGAGCGTGATGCCGCCGGAGCCGTGAGCAAAGTCTGGTTGTCGGCGCAGACCGGTGAGGGCCTGGAGCTTTTGCAACAGGCGCTTTCCGAGCACTACCGCCGCCATCGCATGCGTCGGCAACTACGTCTCCCGCCCAGCGCCGGACGCCTGCGTGCACAGATACACCAGCACTTGCATGTGGTGCAGGAGGCCGACCAGCAGGCGGGCGGCTGGTACATGGAGATAGAATTAGATCTGGCTGGTTTGAATTGGATGTTGCAACTGGAAGAGTTTGACCAGGCTGAGTTGTTGGAGGATAACATCGAACCGTTCGTGTCCACGCGCGCATAATCGTGTGGCAGAAGGTGATCACCTTGCATGCAAGGTGAAGTTTTTTCTTATCCTGCTAAAATGGCCGCTTTTGTCCAGCTTAGTGTCATTGACAGATAACTTTAGGAGCAGACCGTGGCGTGGAATGAACCCGGTAACTCCGGGGGCAAAGACCCCTGGGGACAGCGTAATAAAAATCAGGGTCCGCCTGACCTGGATCAGGTAATAAAGAATATTCAGGACAAGCTGCGCAAGCTGTTTGGCGGAGGCGGCGGCAGGCAGGCCAATGGTGGTGGCAACAGTCATATTGGCGGATTCGGCGTCGCCCTGGTGATCGTGGTTGCCCTGGTCCTGTGGCTGCTCAGCGGCTTCTATGTGGTTCAACAGGGCGAGCGCGGTGTGATTCTGCATTTTGGCCAGTACGAGGCGAACAAAATGGCCCAAGCCGGTCTGCATTGGCACTGGCCGTACCCCATCGAAACGGTTGAAAAGGTCAACGTGGAGCAGGTGTTGACCCTGGAGATCGGCTACCGCAGCAGCGGTCGTTCCGGCGGCAGTTCACTCAAAGTGCCGAAAGAGGCACTGATGCTGACCGAGGACGAGAACATCATCGATATCGAATTCGCCGTGCAATACAAGGTCAAGGATCCCAGCGCCTATCTGTTCAACGTGCGCGACCCGCAGGAAACCGTCCTGCAGGCCACGGAATCCGCCGTGCGCGAGATCGTCGGCAAGAGCACCCTCGATTTTGTCATCACCGAAGGGCGTGATGTCATCGCCCAGGACACGCGCAAACTGCTGCAGGAAATACTCGACCGTTATAAAACCGGTATCCATGTGGTGACGGTACAGATGCAGAAGGCCCTGCCGCCGGAAGAGGTCAAGGCCGCCTTCGATGATGCCGTCAAGGCGCGCGAAGACGAGCAACGCCTGAAAAACGAAGCCGAGGCCTACTCCAACGACCTGATCCCACGCGCCCGCGGTGGTGCTGCGCGGATGATACAAGAAGCGGAGGGTTACAAGGCCAGCGTGATCGCGCGTGCCGAGGGTGATGCGCGCCGTTTCAGCCAGGTGGTCAAGGAGTACGACAAGGCACCACGGGTGACGCGTGAACGGCTTTATCTCGATACCATGGAGCAAGTGCTGAGCAACACCACCAAGGTCTACGTGGATCAAAAGGCGGGTAACAATATGCTCTATCTGCCACTGGATAAGCTGATCAATCCATCCAGCACCACGGCGGCGACTACCGGTCCGGTGAGCGGTCTGCTGCCGTCGTCAGCGGAACAGAGCGATAGCGGGCAGGCAGGGCGGGATCGCACACGCGATGTTCCGCGTAACCGTGGGGCTCAGCCATGAATCAGACTAAATTAATTGTGATCGCGGGTCTGTTGCTGGTGGTGGCCATCACCATCAACGCCACGGTCTATACCGTGGATGAGCGTGAAAAGGCCGTGGTGGTACGCTTTGGTGAGGTTGTGCGTATCGACGCCAAACCGGGGCTGCATATGAAGACCCCTTTCGTGGAAGACGTGCGTTTCTACGATTCCCGCATCCTCACTCTCGACGCCGAACCGCAACCTTTCCTGACCAAGGAAAAGAAAAGCGTACTGGTGGACTCCTACGTCAAGTGGCGGATTATTGATGTGCTGAAGTTCTATGTCGCCGTGGGTGGTGATGAGATGAAGGCGCGCGAACGCCTGGGCCAGGTCATCAACAGCGGCCTGCGCGACGAATTCGGCAAGCGCACGGTGCATGACGTGATCTCCGGCGACCGCCGCAAGATCATGGAACTGCTGAGCGTGAACGCCGACAAGGAAGCCAGTGAATACGGCATCGAGGTGGTGGACGTGCGCATCCAGCGCGTGGACCTGCCGAACGAGGTGAGCCAGTCGGTCTACCGCAGAATGGAAGCGGAGCGTGCGCGCACCGCCAAGGAACTGCGTGCCCAGGGTGCGGAAACCGCGGAAAAAATCCGCGCCAATTCCGACCGGCAGAAGGAAATCCTCCTGGCGGAGGCCTATCGCGACGCGCAGCGTCTGCGCGGCGAAGGTGATGCCCGCGCCTCCGCAATTTATGCCAAGGCGTACAGCGTGAATCCCGAATTCTATTCTCTCTATCGCAGCCTGAACGCGTATAAAGAGAGTTTCAATAATAAAGAAGACATCCTGGTGGTGGATCCCAGTTCCGATTTCTTCAAATACTTCAAGAATCCGAACCGGAAATGATGCCGGGCTCCAGCAGCAGGGTGCGTGATCGGACATGAGATGGCAGGAGATGGCCGTGGCGGTGGCGCTGTTGCTGGTGCTGGAGGGGATATTGCCGTTCCTCAACCCACCGGCCTTACGTCGCGCCTTGTTGGCGTTGAGCAATCTGAGTGATCAGCAGATGCGCTTCGCCGGACTGACCAGCATGCTCGTCGGCCTCATCCTGCTGTATATCATCAATAGCTGACCTTTCCGGGCGCGCGTTATCATGTCAGAAAAAGATCGTTGGCTCCTGCCTGAGGGGTGCGCGAGGATCGTAACGGCCGATGTCGACATCAGTGAAGTCTGGTGCATTCGTTGGCGCAGCGCGTCAAGGTCATATACCGACTGTACCTACCTCAAACCGCCTCGGATCGGCTGGTAGCATAAAGACATGCTCGCGCGCCTGCAGAAGTTCATCGCGATCGCGCTCGCTGTGTCTGTGATCGCGTGGGCCGCGGCTTTTGTCGCAATCGGGCGACCACTCTGCGCGTCGGTCGGCGCGCTGTTGATTCTGACTGGCTACGCGCTCTTGCTCGGCGCGGAGTTCGTAATCTTGTATTTCGTCCAACAGGCTGACTTGGCACCGCGACCCGCGCCTGACCAGCTTCTGTCTGCGTGGTGGAATGAAGTTGTCATCGCGCCGCGTGTCTTTCTGTGGCGTCAGCCATTTCGCTCGAACGTCGAACCGGATTCGCTGCCCGATCGCCCCGATGGCCGCCGCGGTGTGCTGCTAGTGCACGGCCTCGTTTGCAATCGCGGGCTTTGGAATCCGTGGATGCGCGCATTGCGCGCTCGTCGGGTACCGTTCCTTGCGATCAACCTCGAACCGATATTCGGCTCGATCGACGCTTACGCTGACCACATCGAAGCCGCGGTCGCGCGAATCGAAATCGCAACGGGCCTACCGGTCGTGCTCGTCGGACACAGCATGGGCGGCGTGGCGATTCGTGCCTG
>JAYUBZ010000103.1:0-4561 GCA_043740595.1 Gammaproteobacteria bacterium | reverse complement strand
AAAACCGCTGGATTCCCGCTTACGCGGGAATGACGGGCGCTGAGCTTTTGTGACATAAGCCGTGAATTGATTGGGTAGTGCCCTTAAGTAAGTGCCATTAACCCCTGAACCCTCACTGCGAATTTGCCGCGTCGGGCTTGATGTGCTTGCCCGCGCCGGCAGGAGCGATCAATGGACCTTGCGCCAGGAGCAAAGCGAACTCCGCTGCCGGGATCGGGCGGCTGAGGAAGTATCCCTGCGCCTCATGACAACCGTTCTCACGCAGGAAGTTCAGCTGGTCTTGCGTCTCCACGCCTTCGGCTATGGTCCGCAGCTTGAGGCTATGTCCCAGCTGTATCACGGCCAGCACAATCGCCGCGTCGTCGGAGTCGGCGGCAAGGTCGCGTACAAATGACTGGTCGATTTTCAGTTTGTCGACGCTGAATCGCTTCAAATAGCTAAGGCTCGAGTAACCGGTACCGAAGTCGTCGATGGAAAGGCTCACGCCCAGCGCCTTGAGTTTTTGTACAACATCCAACACCCGCTCGGATTCCTGCATCAAGGCGGATTCCGTCAGCTCCAGCTCGAGGCAGTCCGGCGGCACCCCGGTTTCGCGTAGCACGTCGGCAACCGTTTCCACCAGGTTGTCGCGCCTGAACTGGACGGCCGAGATATTCACCGCCATTACGATGCTGGGCAGGCCGGCTTGCTGCCACAGGCGCAAGTGCCGGCACGCCTCGTGCAACACCCATTTCCCGATCGTCGTGATCAAGCCAGCCTCCTCTGCGATCGGGATGAAACGCGCAGGTGAAACGTTGCCCAGTTCTGAATTATGCCAGCGCAACAAGGCCTCGGCCCCAACCGTCTGGCCTGTACGCAAATCGACCAGGGGCTGGAAGACCAGCGACAACTCGTTGTTGCCCAGGGCCTGGCGCAAGCGGTTTTCCAGTTGCATGCGGTCGAACACAGAGGCATTCATCGATTCGGTGAAGAAGTGATAGTTATTGCGCCCACCCTGTTTGGCGTGGTACAGGGCCGTGTCTGCCTTGCGCAACAACGACGCGAAATCCTGGCCGTCGCCCGGATACAGGCTGACGCCGATGCTGAATGAGGTATTGATGTTGTGCCCTTCCACATTGAACGGTTCAGACAGGCGTTCCAGGATTTTTCCCGCCACCCGACCAGCGGTGTCCGCATCCTGCAGTTCGCCGATAACGATCAGGAACTCATCCCCACCCTGACGACTGACCGTGTCTGTGCCGCGCACACACTCCTGCAAGCGCACGGCCACCAATTGCAGCAACTTGTCACCGATCACGTGTCCGAGGGAATCGTTGGTGACCTTGAAGTGGTCCAGATCCAGAAACAGCAAGGCAACCATGGACCGCTGCCGTTGCGCAGTGGCCAGTGCCCGCTCCAGCCGGTCGTTAAGCAGGATGCGGTTGGGCAACCCGGTCAACGGGTCGTGGTGGGCCAAATGTTCAATGCGTGCCTCATTCGCCTTGATGTCGCTGATATCGGATAGGATCCCGACGTAGTGGGTAAGTTTTCCGGACATATCATGCACCGCACTGATCCCGAACCAGGCGGGATAAACGTCACCATTTTTGCGCAGGTTCGATATCTCCCCCTTCCAATGGCCGTTGTCATTGACCGCGGTCCATATACGATCATAAGTGCCGTCATCCCGGTCCTGGGAATACAGGATGCGGGAGTCCTGACCGACGACGTCCGCCGCTGAAAAACCGGTTGTCCCGCTAAAGGCCTGGTTGACCGTCACGATGCGCCGGTCGGTATCGGCTACCATGATGGCCTCGCGGATGTTATCGAAAACCGTGGCGGCCAGGCGCAGTTGCTCTTCACTCTGTCGGCGATAGGAGATATCACTCATATTGCCCACTGCCCTGACAGGCTTGCCCTCGACGTCCCGCTCAACCACCTGTCCGCGAACCAGGACCCACTTCCAATCTCCGGACTTGGTGCGCAACCTGTGCTCAATCGAAAACGCCGGACGCCGTCCCTGCAGGTGAGCTTGCACGGCGGCCAGGGTTTCGGCGCGGTCGTCCGGGTGAATTTTTGAATCCCAGAAGGCGTAATCCGCCGTCACCTCATCGTGCGTGTATCCGAGTATGCTCGACCAGCCAGGGCTGTATTGAACAACATTCGAGTGGATGTCCCAATCCCAGATACCATCCTGGGTCGCCTCGGTGGCAAGGCGCAGGGTTTCCTCGCCGGCCTGCAATTCCTTGTAGTATTGCCGCATATTAAAACGCATATCGTTGATGGCGTTGACCACCAGGTCGAGTTCGTCCTCGCCACGCGTGTCATGGCCACGGCGATTCAGTGCGAATATTGTCGCCGTCTGATCAAGATGCACGTGTTCTGAATAGGCAGCGATGCGTTTCAGGTGACGTCCGACCATTACCTGAAACAGAAACAGAATGAAGAAGGATACCAGGAAGGTCTTCACCGCCTGGCTGACCAGGATAAACAGAACCTTGTCCTTTAGTCGCTGGTAGACACCCCGCAGACTGGCGACAGCACGCAGCTTGCCCAGGTGTACCGAGTTACCGCGATGGGTGTACTGCAGGTCGAATTCATAACTGATAATCTGGTGGGCCTTTTTCTCGCCAACGGCCACTTCCAGGTCATGCTGATCGGAAACGACCTCAAGGTATTGCATGTCGGGAAGACGCAGTATTCCCTCCAGCTGCAGACGCACATCTTTTTTGCTGCTGACCCATAGACTGCTGGCAAGACTTTGCGAATAGCTGGCGCGTATTTGTTCCAATTGGTCCCGGATACCACCGACGTCGCGCCGATAATCCAAGGTCAGCTGCAAAACGGTGGCACCCAGGGTGACCACTGAGCTGAACAGCAAAATATACCAGGACAAGCGCCAGCCGATGCCGGGCCTGGTCAGGTCCTGAAGCCGCGATCGGAAGCTCGGCACTTACCCCCCGTTAGCGCACATAGCGGCCGAGCACAGAATCGAATATCCGTTTGTGTGTCCCATCCTGTTTCATCTTTTTCAGTTCTGCGGTAATCACCGGCACCAGGGCCGCGTGTTTCTTGTTGAGATAGAGATACCAGTCACCCTCAAGAAATGGGGGTTGCAGTAAATGCACGCTGCGCAAACCCAGTTGTTTGATCAGCATGACGCCTTGCATGCGCTCGAGTATGGCAACGTCGATGTGCCCCTTATCGAGCATGGTAAACAACTGCTCACCGTTTTCCACCCGGCTGACCGATCGGGCCTGCGTGCTATTCCGCTCAAGTATCTTCCAGCCGGTAATAATGCCGACATCATAGGGTTTCAGGCTGTCAGGCCCGGCCACGGTAAAACTGGCTTTGCGTGTAAAGACACCCATCTGGAAGCGCATCACCGCCTCCGGGACACGGATCAGGTTGGTGTATTTCTTGTCCAACCCGATAATGCGGCAGACGTCTCCATCGTCGATACCCAGGTTGGCATTGATCAGCGCCCGCTCGGCCGGCAGGGGTTGGATGACAATCTCAATACCCAAGCGGCGGGACAATTCTTTATAAAGCAGATCCAAAACACCGGTCTGGTCAGGGGAGGTCAATGGCGCGTAAAAAGTTGAATTGAGCACGAGTCTTTGTGCCGCGTGCCCCGGAACGGCCGTCGTGAGCAATATCATTACTACTATGCATTTGAGTAGCTTCATCGCGCCCTCCTGGGAGCAACCCCTATAAACCCTATCTCCAAGATACATCCCAGATTCAGAGCAAAATCCGCGCCAAACAGTGGGTAGGGACGACCAAGACACAAGACGGCACAACACGATAACAGGCACTCGATGTGGCGCATCGCATCGACCCGTGACCTCGGATCCCATCCATGGACCAGAACTCGCTCTTCTCAGTCAGCGGTCGGCATGCACGGTGTTGTCCATGCTCAGGGGCAAGGTCTCGATGTCGTCATAAGGGCGTCATTCGCCTGATTGAATTCGTTCAGGCACGTATGCGTCTCTCCTCCCCCGCACCATCCCCACGGTTGTTCTGCACGGCCGCGAGCACGCCGTCCCAAAGTGTTAACCGCGCCTTGAGCGCGCGTACGGCGGCATCCGTCGCCTCCTGCAAGCGCGTCACATCACCGGCACAGAGTTCGTTCAGCATGCGCAGGGCCAGGGGGCCGTGGTGTTCCTCATCCAGGTAGATATGGCGCTCCAGATAGTAGTGCAGCGCCGGTGCCCTCTCACCCGTTACCTGCATGTCGCGCAGCAGCGCGCGGAACATACCCGGGATGATGTGTTCGCGCCCAAGGGAAAAGGCCGCGGCCACTACGTGGGGCTGGTCCGAGGCGATCAGCTCGAAGGTGGTTTGCATGAACACCCGCGCCGGGGCCGGGATATCGGCGGCCCGTAGTGCCTCGGTGATCCCTTGGGTCTTTACCTGCCCAACAAAACGCCGCACCGGACCGGCGTCGCCGCCCAGCTCCTCCATCGCCTGGCAATACAGTTCGAAGTGACTGGTATAGGTGGGGTGGCCAGCCTGATCGGGTCGTCCTTCATCCGACTCCTCGCCGAGCACGATCTCGTTGATAAACCGGCGCACCGCG
>JAYUBZ010000102.1:0-11351 GCA_043740595.1 Gammaproteobacteria bacterium | reverse complement strand
GTGACACGCGAGGCATGCAGACCACGGGTGGCGATCAGGCGCGACTTGACCTTGCCGGTGATCCAGGCGTCGCGTGAGCGTTGGGAAAAGGTGCTGGGTGGTGCGATGCGCACCTCGTTCACGATGCGCCGGATGCTGGGGATGTTGCGTACAGCGGCGAGCAGGCTGTCGCGCACCTCACCGGTGGGCGCCTCGCCGCTCAGCAGCACGATGCCGTTGACACTGGTTACATTGACATGCGTATCCCGGTAAGTGGGATCGGTGGTCAGTATGCCGGTGGCTTTGAGCTCGACGGCGGAATCGTCCACCATGGAGCCTAGCGTGCGTCGGTCGTGCGCGCAGCCCTGCAGCAGCGCTAGCAACAGCAGCACGCCGATGGAAATGCGGCGCCGTAGGGTGCCCGGGCGGGTGGCGAGTGTGGCGGAGGGCAACATAGGTTCTACTCCTGTTCGAAAGAAAGCTTTGGTCTAAATGAAACCGGCAAAAAGTATCCTGTCAGCGACCCGGTTCCCGTCCGTGTTCTTGGGCGGCTTGGGGCATGGGAGCGACCTTGGTTGTCAAGATACCCTATCTTGACGCGCGCCGGGTCATTGCTAAACATGCTGCCTTAAATGCCGCACAGCCGTCGCACGCGTAGGGTGGGCATCGCCCACCACACACGGCTGCGGTTGGCGCTCCGGTGGGCGATGCCCACCCCGCAACACCAGCCTGGCTAAAAAATTTCTGTGCGGAGTTCACATCCCAAAGGCGTTCGGCAGCCAGCTCAATGTGTAACGTGTCGAAGGCTTCGCGTCTGTGGCACTGGCCGGCGACATGGCCACGACGTCGAACCGGCAGGATACCCCGGGGCTCTGCGGATGCCGTTGCAGGTAGTGTTCGGCGGTGGCGCGGATCTTGGCCTGCTTGCGCGCGTCCACCGTTTCCGCGGGCGAACCATAACGGTTGGATAGCCGGTAACGAACCTCGACGAACACCAGGGTATCGTCGTGGCGCATGATCAGGTCGATTTCACCGTAGCGACTGCGATAATTGCGGTCGAGCAGACGCAGCCCCTGGCGTTGCAGGTGGTCGCAGGCGTGTTGCTCGGCATCATGTCCCTGCCTTAGGTGACTGGGTGGTTTGGCGGTCATCGTCGACTTCAAACTGTCCCTTGTATTTGAAGAAAGTATCCAGCAGTTGCGGCACGCCTTTGCGGAATTCCGCCCACAGCAACTGGCGATGGAAACGGCCGTCGCGTTCCAGGCTGAGCCCGCTGGTGACACCGCTGAAGTGTACGGAGTTTTCGCTGCTCATGCGATTGAGTTGCGGAATGATGGCATACGCATCCACGCCGAGGGCGTAGAGCCGGTCCAGCGGGCTGTGGGCGTAGGGCCAGTCGTGTTGCAGCGTCTGGCGCAGGGCCTGGACCTTGCCATCACCCACCAGCATCCACGGCATGTCACCGAACATGATGCCATCCAGGTCTACGTCCAAAACCGGATTACCCTGTCCGGTAAACACGTGGGAGGTGGCATAGACCGGCAGGCGCAAGGCGCGATTGTAATTCAGCTGCGGTTTGATCAGGCGCGCGCTCTTGGCATCCGCCGCGAGAAACAGGAAGTCCTCGTCTTCCCGCGGTCGTGGTTCGAATTTGAGTTTGGCCTTGAGCACGCCTTCCAGTGTTTCTTTGCGTTGGTCGCTCTGGGTGATATTGAGCAGGTTCTTGATGGTCCCCGAGTAATCCGCCTGTTCCGGCAGATACGCCTGGGCCGATAACACGATGCCTCCGAGGCGTTGCCAGGCATTGTTGAACGCGGCCGACATGCGCTGACCCCAGGGCGTGTCCGGATACAACACGAGCGCACGCCGGTGGCCGTCCAGATAGGCGCGTTCCGCGCTCTGCGTTGCCTCCTGCTCCGGTGGCAGACCAAACTGGAAGACGTATTTCGCCGCATCTCCCAGGTCCTGGGTGGTAGGGCCCAGTAACAACGTCGGGGTCTGCATGTGGCCTTGCTTAACCAATTGGTCGATCGCCTCCAGCCCCAAAGGGCCGACCACCAGTTGCGCACCGTCCTGCACCGCTTGGGCGTAGTAGCCTCCGATCTGCGTCGGATCGGCGCCCACGTCGTAGAGCTTGACCAGGGGTTTCTCCGGGTTGGGATTGTTGGCGTCCATGGCCATGAAGCCGTCACGCACCGCACCCGCCGCCTGGGCGTATTCGGATGTCAGCGGCAGCAGCAGGGCGATGCGGTCGACGCGACCGATAACGCTCGGTACCGGGCGTGCCAGGGTCTGGAGAAAGGCGGCGGACGCCGGGTGTTGTGGATGGGATTTTTTCCAATCGTCGATGGCGATGCCCAGGCGGTTGGTGCCGTAGGAGTTATCCAGCACCGTGATAGCCAGATCCAGCCAACCGTTGAGTACCGGATCCTGAGAGGTGTCACGCTGAGCTTTAAGCTGGGTGCGGCTCTGGGTCTCCAGTACGTGCCACAGTTGCCGCTGGTTGCGCGCGATCTTGTCCGTAGCGACGATGTATTTCTCGCGCGCGATCAGGCTTTTTGCCGCATTCCACGGGCGCTCGAGGGTCAGTTCCGCCTGGGCGCGCACGCGATATATCTCCGCCAGCTGCATGGGATTGAGGTTGCGGGTTTTTTCCGCCTGCGCCAGCAGTTTCAGTCCTTGTTCCGGCTGACCTTCGAGGGCGGCGATCTGCGCCTCCAGGATGCGCTTGCGCGCGAGGAACGCCGGGTCGAGGTTGGCGACATTGATCAACGGTATCTTCTGTCGAGCTTCGCCCACCTGGGCGGCCTTGATCAGGGTGTCCACCGCCTTCAACTCGAAGTCCTGTCGCTGCGGCGGGCTGGCCAGTTTGGCGAGGCGCTCGTATTCGCGCGCGGCGAGCACGTATTCACCGGCCTGTTCCGCCTGAACCGCGGCATCGAGTGTCACGGGTGTTGCGGTTGCGGGCGCTGCGGGTCGCAGGGTCGTGCGCGGGCCGCCGCACGCTGTCAGCAGTAGCAGGCCGGCGAGGAGTATCAGGCGTAAGGATTTATGCACGTTGATCGGTTTCATGCCGTAGGTCGTATAGACTGGGCCGACAGTATCTTAAAGTGGAGGTGTACGTGTCAAACAAGTCGGGGATTCTTTATGTGGTGGCGACGCCCATCGGCAACCTGGAGGACCTCTCGCCCCGGGCGGTGCGTATTCTCAGCCAGGTCGACTTGATTGCCGCCGAGGACACGCGCCACAGCGGTCGTCTGCTGCAACACTACGCCATCGCGACACGCATGACGGCCTTGCATGAGCACAATGAGCGCGCCCGGGCCGCCACGTTGATCGAGGATTTGTGCGACGGACGGTCGTTGGCGCTGATCAGTGACGCCGGCACGCCGCTGGTAAGCGACCCGGGTTTTAACCTGGTACGAGCGGCCCATGCAGCGGGGATTACGGTGGTGCCGGTGCCCGGGGCGTGCGCGGCTATCGCTGCCTTGTCGGCGTCGGGTCTGCCCACGGATCGTTTTATCTTCGAAGGCTTTCCGCCGGCCAAGCAAGCGGCGCGTGTGAGTTATTTTCAGGGTCTGCGACAGGAGTCGCGTACCCAGATTTTCTACGAATCCAGCCATCGCCTCAGGGAGAGCCTGGCGGATATGGTCAGCGTTTTCGGGCCTGAGCGCCCAGCCGTCCTGGCGCGGGAATTGACCAAACAATTCGAGACCCTACGGGCCGCATCCCTGGCGGACCTGTACGCCTGGATCAGTGCGGACCCGGATCAGCAACGCGGCGAGATGGTGGTGTTACTGGCCGGTGCCCCGCCGGAAGAACGGGAAACGGACGGGGAGGCGGAACGGATACTGCGCCTCCTGCTGGCAGAGCTGCCGGTGCGACAGGCAGCGGCCCTCACCGCGCAGATCACCGGACAGAAAAAGAATCACCTCTATGAGCGTGCCCTGGATCTGATGCGCGAGGCCACGCCCGGGTCCGAGGCATGAGGCTACGCAGGTCCCGCCCCACGAGTTGGTGGCCTGAAGCAGGTACTTACTTGCATGATACCTAACTTAAAGCAGCGGGCGCTGTGTGTTTTGGCACAGTTATGTAGGGTGGGCATCGCCCACCGGTGGAAGCCGATCGACGCCCCGCACGGGGTGGGCGATGCACCGGAAACTGCTCCTGCGTTTGCCCCAATGGGCCTGGCGCCAGTACTTCCGCCATCTCGACGCCTGTTCCCGACAGCGCTCTACCTCGCCCATCCATGGGCTCGCGGCGGTCGCCCACCCCTACGAAGGCTGGCTTTTGTCAGCCACCTTATATATTTTCCTAAACGCGCCGCGATCGCGGCGGACGCCGGTATAATAAGTGCGGGAGTCGGCTAGACAGTCGCTGTGCCTTCGGGCATGGAGGAAAGTCCGGGCTCCATAGGGCAGGGTGCCAGGTAACACCTGGGAGGCGCGAGTCTATGGAAAGTGCCACAGAAAATACACCGCCTACGTACCCGGCTAACGCCGGGTGCCGGTAAGGGTGAAATGGTGCGGTAAGAGCGCACCGCGCGTCTGGCAACAGACGTGGCAGGGAAAACCCCACCTGGAGCAAGACCAAATAGGGGAACGTTTACGTGTGGCCCACACGGTTCCCGGGTAGGTTGCTTGAGGCGCACGGTGACGGGCGTCCCAGATGAATGACTGTCCACGACAGAACCCGGCTTATCGGCCGACTCCTTTCTTTATTTACTTTAAGTTAGTACGCTAATTTGATGTTTTAGAAACGCATTTCTCTCCAATTTTCTCATCTTTTTTTGCCCCGTTCCGGTGGTTTTTCCACCCATCCCGTTATTTTGCCGCCCATCGCTCCACCGATTCGCCTAACTCCCTGTCTTTCAAAGGAGAAATTTCCCGCTGCCCGCGTTTTTTGCTTGACACCGGTTGGCTACTCTCTCTATAGTCTGACTAAGTGGGAAATTGTGGGAAATTGTGGTTTTTGGCGGTGAATAGAGGGAAAAAATGTTTCGTGGCGTCAACACACTGAATCTGGACAGCAAAGGTCGCATGGCGATACCCACGCGCTATCGCGAGACCTTGGCACAGCATTGCAATGGCCAGATGGTGGTGACCGTGGACCGCGACCATTGTCTATTGCTTTATCCCCTGCCCAATTGGGAAGAGATCGAGCGCAAGCTGGTCAAGCTGCCGAGTTTCAACCCCCAGGCGCGGCGCCTGCAGCGTCTGCTCATCGGACATGCCACCGAATGCGAACTGGATGGTAATGGCCGCATCTTAGTACCCCCCCCGTTGCGCGAATTTGCCGGGCTCGATAAAGGTGTGGTGATGATCGGACAGGGCAACAAATTTGAAATCTGGGACGAGGCGACCTGGAACACCCGGCGTGCCGAATGGCTGGGTGCGGTCGACGACGGCAGCGAGCTGCCGCCGGAACTCGGCTCGTTGTCGCTGTAGGCCGGGGTGGAGGAGTTCGAGCACCGGCCGGTACTGCGGGACGAGGTGTTGAGTGCGCTCAACCTGCGGCCAGGGGGAATTTATGTGGATGCCACTTTCGGGCGCGGTGGCCACGCTGCTGCGATCTTGCAACAGCTGGGAATGGATGGTCGCCTGCTGGCCATGGACAGAGACCCGCAGGCCGTGGAGGTGGCGAGGAAAAAGTTTGCCGATGATGCGCGATTCACCATAGTGCGAGGCCCGTTTTCAATGCTGGCACAAACCATAGACGATCGTGGCTGGGGCGGGAAGGTAGCAGGCGTCCTTCTCGATCTCGGCGTGTCCTCTCCGCAGCTCGATGATGCGCAGCGTGGATTCAGTTTCCGTCTTGAGGGTCCGTTGGACATGCGCATGGACCCGGATTCCGGCGAGTCGGTGGCCGAGTGGCTGGCACACGCCGAGGAAAAAGACATCGCCCGCGTCGTGAAGGAATATGGCGAAGAGCGTTTTGCCAAGCGCGTTGCGCGCGTCATCTGCATGGAACGTGTTCGGTCGCCGATACTCACCACACAACGACTGGCGGATATCGTGTCCCAGGCCGTGCCGACGCGTGAACCCGGACAACACCGCGCCACCCGCACGTTTCAGGCATTGCGCATCCACATCAACCGCGAGCTGGACGAGATCAAGACAGTGTTGCCGCAGACACTGCGTGTACTCGCCCCCGGCGGCCGCCTGGTGGTGATCAGCTTTCATTCCCTCGAAGATCGACTCGTCAAACAGTTCATGCGCGACCAGGCGAAAGGTGACGCCTACCCGCCGGATCTGCCCATAAGGCACGCCGAGTTGCGGCCGCGCATGAAACTGGTGGGCAAGGCCGTGCGCGCCACACCGGACGAACTCGCACACAATCCGCGCGCACGCAGTGCCGTGATGCGCGTGGCGGAGGTGCTGCATGCCTAGATCGTATGTATTGCTGGTCGTCGCCATTGTAGCCAGTGCCATGCTGGTGATCGACATGCGTCATCGCAACCGCATGGCCTTTGTCGAGCTGCAAGGCGTACAGAGCCAGCGCGATGCGCTCAACACCGAAACCGGTCAGCTGCTGTTGGAGGAGGGCGCCTGGTCCGAACATCGGCGGGTCGAAGGGCTGGCACGCGAGCGCCTCGGGATGTCTATGCCGCAGTCGCAACAGGTAGTGGTGGTGTATGCCGACGGCCAGGGTCGGGTGAGTGTCGCTGCCAGCGAATCACCGTTTACCAAAACCAAGGCAAGCCGATGAACCACGCGGTCAGAGCAACGCATAGCACTGTGCGCCACAAGCTGGTACTGGGCGCGATGCTGGGCGCATTCCTGCTGCTGGGCGCGCGCGCTGTTTTCTTGCAGGTAGTGGACGCCAGTTATCTGCAGGAGCAGGGCAATGCGCGGCATCTGCGTGTGGTCGAGGACAATTCGCACCGCGGCATGATCCTCGATCGCAATGGGGAGCCTTTGGCCATCAGTACGCCGGTGGACACGCTGTGGGCGAACCCGGATGAACTGAACGAGGCGCGTGACCGCTGGCCGGCCCTGGCCAAGTCCCTGGAGATGCCGGTGCGCGAGATCAGCCAGCAGGTGCGTCGCTACGCCGGTCGCGAATTCATGTACCTCCGGCGGCACGTCACCCCGGAGATGGCGCAGCAGGTCATGGCGTTGAATGTGCCCGGTGTGGAGAAGCTGCGCGAGTACCGGCGTTATTATCCGGCGGGCGCTGTGACCGGGCATGTCGTGGGTTTCACCAACGTGGACGATCAGGGGCAGGAAGGGTTGGAGCTGGCCTACAACAGCTGGTTGCGCGCAACGCCGGGTAAGAAGCGCGTGCTCAAGGACCGCCTGGGTAATGTGGTGGAGACGGTGGAAAGCCTGTCGCTGCCCATCGCGGGACGCGACCTCACCATCAGCATCGACCGTCGCATTCAGTATCTGGCCTATCGCGAATTGAAGGCGGCGGTGGCGGAGCACAAGGCGCGCGCGGCCACCGCGGTGGTGATGGACGTGCGCAGCGGCGAGATCCTCGCCATGGTGAATGAGCCTGGGTTCAATCCCAACAATCGCAGCAACCTGCGCAGCCAGGTATTTCGCAACCGCGCCGTGACCGATGTGTTCGAGCCCGGCTCCACGCTCAAGGCGTTTACCATCGCCACCGCCCTGGAGAGCGGAAAGTTTTTACCCACCACCCTCATCGACACCACCCCCGGCAACATACAGGTGGGCAGAAACACCATACGCGATACGCACAACTACGGTCTGCTCACGGTGTCCGGCGTGATCGAGAAGTCGAGCAACGTCGGCGCCACCAAGATCGCCTTCGGCTTAAGTAAAACCTCCCTCTGGCAGATGCTCACCAACGTCGGTTTCGGCCGCCTGACGAAAGTCGGCCTACCGGGTGAATCCGCCGGCGTGGTGAATCCGTCCTCGACCTGGAGGCCGATCGAGCAGGCCACGGTGTCTTATGGGTACGGCATCTCGGTAACGGCGTTGCAGCTCGCCCATGCCTACAGCGGTTTGGCCAATGACGGGGTGGAGGTGCCGCTTACCCTGTTGCGCCGGGATCAGCCGGTGGAGGGCGTGCGTGTCATGTCCGACAAGACCGCGCGCCAGGTGACGGCGATGTTGGAGATGGCGGTGAGCGCCGACGGCACCGGGGAAGCGGCACAGGTGTACCACTACCGCGTGGCGGGCAAGACCGGCACCGTGCATAAACTCTCCGGTGGCACCTATTCACCTGACAATTATCTTGCCTTGTTCGCCGGTTTCGCCCCGGCCAGCGATCCGCGTCTGGTCATGGTCATCATGGTGGACGATCCGGAGGGCAATGCGTATTACGGTGGTCAGATCGCCGCGCCGGTGTTTGGCAAGGTCATGTCCGGCGCCCTGCGTCTGCTGAATATCACGCCGGACGATCTGCCGCGGCCGACGCAGCGCATGGTGCAGGTGGAGCCAGGGGGGAAGGCGCTATGAGCACGGTTGCAGCACAACGCCTGAGCCATCTCCTCAGCGGCATCGCCGCCATAGCGCCGACGGAGGATATGGATATCGCCGGCATCAGCGCCGACAGCCGCCGCATCGAGCCGGGTTGGTTGTTTCTGGCCGCACCCGGCATGCGCGCCGATGGACGTGCGTTTGTCGCCGGGGCCTTGGCGCGCGGCGCCGTCGCCATCGTGTATGAACGCGGCGAGTTGCCGCTGGCTGTGTCCGTGCCGGCCATCCCGGTGCAAGGGCTGTCCGCCCGCATCGGCGAAATCGCCGACCGCTTCTTCGGTTCACCGTCGCGCAAGGTGTTTGTCGTGGGGGTCACCGGCACCAACGGAAAAACCACCTGCACGCATCTTCTGGCGCAGGTGCTGGACACCGCCGAAGCCCGTTGCGGCCTCATCGGCACTCTTGGCGCCGGTTTCCCGGACGCCCTGGCCCCCGCCACCCACACGACACCGGATGCCATCAGCGTGCATGGTTTATTCAACCGCTTCGTGCGCGACGGCGCGGCCAGTGTCTGCATGGAGGTATCGTCCCATGCCCTTGACCAGGGGCGGGTGCAGGGGGTGGCGTTCGACGTGGCCGTGTTTACCAACCTGACCCGCGACCATCTCGATTATCACGGCACCATGCAGGACTACGCCGCGGCGAAAACCCGCTTGTTCGATGTGGCCGGGTTGCGTGCGGCGGTGATCAATCACGACGACGAACTCGGACGCGCCCTGATCGAGAAAGTGGCGCGGCGTATCAAGGTAGTGAGTTTTGGTTTCGAGCAGGGCGATGTGCGCGCCACGCAGGTGATACCGGCACCCGATGGCCTGACCCTGGATGTGGCAACGCCCCGCGGCGAGATTACTTTGCACAGTCCCTTGCTCGGGCGTTTCAACGCCGCCAACTTGCTGGCGGTACTCGCAGTGCTGTTGGAGAGTGGTATGGATCTGACCCAGGCGGCGGCGCGCTTGTCCCTGGCGCGGCCGGTGGCCGGTCGCATGGAGCGCTTCGGCGGCGGCGCTTCCCGCCCGCTGGTGGTGGTGGATTACGCCCACACACCGGACGCGCTGCAGCAGGCCCTGGCGGCGCTGCGCGAACATACCCGTGGCCGGCTGTGGTGTGTGTTCGGGTGTGGCGGCGACCGTGATCGTGGCAAGCGCCCGCTCATGGGTGGTATCGCCGAACGTCTCGCCGACGTGGTGCTGCTGACGGACGACAACCCACGACACGAGCCCGCGCAAAGCATCATCGACGATATCCTGGCGGGCATGCAGACCACGCCGACCGTGGTGCGCGAGCGCAGGCAGGCCATCCGCCTCGCCTTGCGCGAGGCCAGCGGCGGCGACGTCGTGCTGATCGCCGGCAAGGGTCATGAGGACTACCAGCAGGTGGGTGACCTGCGCCATGCCTACAGCGATCGCGCGCTGGTGCAGGAACTGCTGGGGGAGGCGGCATGATGAACCTATCCGCCGCGGCACACGCCCTCAATGCATCCCTCACCGGAGGCGATACGGAATTTTTCGCCGTGACCAGCGATACGCGTGCGCTGAAAGGCGGCGATCTTTTTGTCGCCCTGGTCGGGCCCAACTTCGATGGCCATGCGTTTCTGTCCGAGGCGCAGGCCAAGGGCGCCGCCGGCGCCATGGTCAGTCGCGAGCTGCCGACGACCTTGCCGACGATCACAGTGGGGGATACGCGACTCGGTCTCGGCCGGCTCGCCGCCCACTGGCGCGCGCAGTTTTCCATTCCCCTGGTGGCGGTGACCGGCAGCAACGGCAAGACCACGGTCAAGAACATGCTCGCCGCCATCCTGGTGGAAAGCGGCGCGGGCCTGGCCACCCAGGGCAATCTCAATAACGACATCGGCGTGCCCTTGACGCTGTTGCGGCTGAAACGCGGTGATCGTTACGCGGTGATCGAGATGGGCATGAACCACCCGGGCGAGATTGAATATCTGACGCAGCTGGCGCGTCCGACCGTGGCCTTGATCACCAATGCGGGCGAGGCGCACCTGGCGGGGCTCGGCAGTGTCGCCGCCGTGGCGCGTGCCAAGGGCGAGATTTTTTCCGGCCTGGCCATGGACGGCATCGCGGTGATCAATGTCGATGATCCGCACGCCGGTCTGTGGCGGCAGCTTGCAGCGCCACGCCGTTGCCTGACTTTCGGTATGGACCAGCCTGCCGACGTCAGCGCCGAATGCACGCTCGCCATTACCGGCAGCGTGATACGACTTAAAACTCCACTAGGGGAGATAACAATGCGATTGAGTCTGCTTGGCAAACACAATGTGATGAACGCGCTGGCCGCCGCCGGTGCCTCCATCGCCGCCGGTGTAAAACTGGACGACATCAAGAAGGGCCTGGAAAAGCTCAAGGCCATGTCCGGCCGGTTGGAGATCAAGCCGGGCGCCAAGGGCGCGCGCATATTGGACGACACCTACAACGCCAACCCATCTTCCCTGGTGGCCGGCGTGGAAGTATTGAAGGAGGCTGAGGGCGAACGCGTACTGGTGCTGGGTGACATGGCCGAGCTGGGTGATGCGGCGGCGGACATACACCGGCGTGTGGGCGAGCTCGCGCGCCGCCTGGGCGTGCACCGCCTGTTCGCGGTGGGTGAGCTGAGCAAAAGCGCGGTGGCGGGATTCGGCGACGGCGCGCAACACTACCCCAGCCAGCAGGCCCTGGTCGAGGACCTGCTGTCCTGCATACACCCGGGCATGACCGTACTGGTCAAGGGTTCGCGCGTCATGCGCATGGAAAAGGTGGTGGAACAGATCACCGTCGGCGACGTCGGGAGGGGCAACTAAGTGCTGCTTTACCTGTTCGACTTATTGGCCCGGGACATTACGTTCTTTAACGTATTCCATTATCTGACGTTGCGCGCGATCCTCGGCGTGCTCACGGCGCTGGGCATCTGCTTCATCGTCGGACCGGTGATGAT
>JAYUBZ010000101.1:0-6482 GCA_043740595.1 Gammaproteobacteria bacterium | reverse complement strand
TTCACTGGGCAGTATGTCGTCGCTGAATGCCACCTTAGCGGCGTGGCTGTTTACCGAGGTGCGTTTGGGCTCGATAGTTTGATGCTGCCCAGCGCCATTCTGCCCGCTGTACAGCGGGCTATCGAGCAGCGCCGTGGTGGAATGATAAAACTTTTCGAACTCACCAAGACGGCTTCTGGATGGCTTATCGTCGGGCAAGTAAGGATGTAACACCATAGTTGCACACTGACCAAGCTCCCCGACACAACGCTCCCATAATTGGTGCGCTGTGTCGGTTGCGGCACAACGTGCGGCGACCCGTCCGTTCGCGGCGTAATACTCGACAGCCAGTTCAACAGTGGCGGCCGCATGGGTTGGTGCGGGCGTATTGATGGCGGTCTGCGGTGCAACAGGCTGTGCGGCTTTCGCTACCGTCACGGGCAAGGCCGCCGTCGCTCCATTCACAGGCCCGGTTTCTTTGACGGCAGCCGGCATCGATACAGTATGGGCGCGCGCTTGGTCGAGCGTGGGGTTGGATACACCCGCACGCTGAGCAACATGCGCGGCACACAGGGCGTTGAGTTCGCCAAGGATAGTGTCAATGTGTTTAAGGAGGGTTCCGTTTTTTGGATTATTGTTCATTAACAGGATTCCATGGTGCCGGAGCACCTATCCTAAGGCAGCGCAGGAAAATCCGCCAGCACGATTATTGACGGCACTTGCCGCTATCCCCAAGCCTGTCGCGGACCTGCGAGCCACCCCCTGACACCCGCACATTTCGGGAAAAATCCTGCCAAGACGGCGCAATCATGGGACGCTTGCCCGCCAGTGGGCAGACCGTGCAAAGTGGGTGGAAACCGCAGCAATCCGCGCAACACCACTACCAACCAATCTCGCTTGCGGTCGCGTACCCGATCTCCACCTCGTTCAGCCCGCGGGGGATCTCCGCCCGGGTTGCGCTGATGGGGATTCTACCGGCCATGATCTCGGCCCGTTGCTGCGGATAACGTGGCTCGGAATAGGGCTCGGCAAAACCCTGGGGGTAAATTGGTTGACCATTTTCGTCGTATTTATCCGTGGCGCCCAGGGTATGCAGCAACTCATGCGCAATCACCACATTGTTTTGCGCGCTCTGTTGATCGCTGGCAAACACATGCGCGACACCCAACAGCCCTTTCTGCAGACCGAGAGAATGCGGCAGGGATAAATCGAACTGCAGTGGATGATAAAGCACAAACATCCGCACCTTGCCGAGACTCCCCCAGAAGGGGGTATGGCGGAAGGCATACCATCGCAGACGCAGGCTTAGGCTGATGGCATCCCAGCGGCTATGCACCGGGTTCATGGGCGGCCGCTCGCTGATGGGCGCGTGCAACACGATGCGGGGCGGGTACGCGGGCCGGCGTTTCCAGCGCTGCGCCTCTGTCGTCAGGAAGGTGGTAATTTCCTGAAAATCAACGGCGGTGAGCTGCCGGATATAAGCGGCACTTTCCACGTCCATCGCCACAGGGTAGACCGCCACTTCCAGTGGGTGCATTGCACTGCGTACCCATAGGCGCTCGCCTATCGTCAGTCCCGCGAGCAACGTGAAGGCAAGTAATAGTATCAGTATGCGTCGGTTACGCTGCATGTTGTTCACCGGGTATTGGATGCACTAAGGCTGGCGACAATCCAGGGCGCAGCGTGGACACCAGACACATTCGGCTTGGCATGTCGAAGTGGGAGGTAACCTGGCGGTGCGCGCAACCTGTCCTGTGTCACCACCGCGACACCGTTGTTCTCTTATTTTTGTCTTTCTCGATCCGTCGATGACCCTAGCCTGTCCTTTCTCCTGCCCATGATATAGGCGTCCACAATCCCAATCAGCCAGAGTACCAGCAGGGCCCAGACGACAAGCTGCGTCGCGCCCGAGCTGGATGCCTTGTCCGCCTCGCTAACGGCCGCGCTGATCGCCTGCTCATTCAGCACGCCGCTGCTGAAATCGATCTTGTCCACCACAGCCATGGCCTGCTGGACGGCGCTTTCTATCAGCACATAGAAACAGGCAAAGGTGGCCAGGGTCAGGGCGAGACCCCGTTTATAGCATTTCAGCACCAGTTGTCCGAGACCGGGGAAGACCAGGCCGGACCACAGCATCGCTTTCACTGCATTCGTCATCGTCAGATCCTATCGGTAGGCGGCTAACTGGCGTTTGCCATTCCCCGGCATACGCCCACCCGCCGCATCATGGTTTGTTAAATTCAAAATAATTATCCCACATTTTTTTGCCTCATTCTCACGGTTAGTGGGCGATATTCCCAATGGATATTTACCTTTTTAGGAAAATATTTCACTATTATTGCCAATTTTTACCTTATTAGGTAACTGATAGATTTCCCTATTTGGTAATTTATAACGATTATCCTATACTATTTACCATATCAGGTAATTTATACGGCACCAGGAGACACCTATGGACCATGAAACTCAGCAATTGCTCAGTCAGATCATCGCCGCCGGGGCCGCACGCGGCATGCTGGAAAAAGACATCCTGCACCGCGCCGGCCTCGGCAAGACCACCCTTTCCAAGGCCAAGGCGGCGGGGGATACCCGCCTCTCCACCCTGTCACGCATGGCCAATGCCGTCGGCTTGCGGCTGACCCTGGCGCCCAATAACCCCACGCTGGCGCAGGTGTTGAATCGCAACCTGTTTGGCGACGATCAAACCGCTAAACAATAGACCGGCCCACCACACTGGCCATGGCAAGCGATCGCGAAGCGGTAGTCTGGACCCGTATTGGCAACACCCCGGCGAAGATGGGGCGATTGCTGGTCACGGACAGCCAATGCCGCTTCACCTATGACACCGAATTCATCGCCACCGGCCTGCCCGGTCTCGGCGTGTTGTACGCCCCGGACTTCATCGGCGCCACCACCATCGCCTGGGAGCGTACCGCGCAGTTTGACCTGCTGCCGCAACTGCAATCCCTCATTCCACCCCAGGGGGAATCGAATTTTCAGCGCCGCCTGGTGTTGTCCTATCTGCAACAGCAGGGCATCACGCCGGCACCCGGCTTCGACAGCGACTGGGCCATCCTCATGGTGTCCGGCCATGGCGGCATCGGCCATCTGGATGTCTTTCCCAACGACGCCAAGGCGGCGGAATGGTATGCCAACAAAACCCAGCCGGCCCTGTTCCGCATCGGTGACGATTTCGGATTTTCCCTCAAGGGACTCATGACCTGGATGGACGGCGATGCCGAGGCCATCATCGGCGCCCTCGGCCCCACGCCCTCGGTGGGCGGCGCCATTCCGAAATTGCTGTTGTCCATCCCTGTCGGCGGATGGGATGGCTGGATCGGCCTGCCGCGCAAGCGCAGCATCGAAGGCCGCACCGATGTCATCCTGAAATTCGAAAGCGGCAACTACCCCGGCATCGTCGCCCTGGAGGCACTCACCCTCGAGCTGCATCGCGCGGCCGGCTTGGAGGTGCCGCGCCACTGGACCACCAGCATTAATGGTATACCGGCCATGGCCATCGAACGCTACGACCGCACGCCCGGCGGCGCGCCGCTGTTCGTCGAGTCCCTGTACGCCGCCATGGCCAGTGGCGACAAGCGCATCACCCACCACTACAGCAGTTCCTACGACAGCATCGGCTACGCCATCGATCGCTCACCCATCCCCATCGTCAGCGATCCGCGGGCGGCCAAACAGCATCTGCTGCAACGCCTGCTACTGGCCTTTGCCACCGGCAATGGTGATTTACACCTGGAAAATCTCGCCCTCGTCCGCCGCGATACACACACCACGTTTTCGCCGGTATACGATCCAACCCCAATGCGTGCGTACAGCCGGCACGACATGCTATGCGTAATGCCCTTCGGCAACTATGGCGAGATGGATGAAAAAGATCGGGCGATCGACTTGCCGGAGGGGCTGCGCCGGCTGGCCAAAAATCTGGCTATCGCAAAAAAACAACTGCGGGACATGATCGCGGAAGTGCTGGCCGTCACGGCCACCTATGGGGCGCGCGTTGCGGACCTGACGAGCCTGCCGGACGCCAACAAGCAGCATCTCGTCGCTGTGGTTGCGCGCGTGCGAAAAGATCTGACAAGGGTATGAGCGTGGCAGGTGCCACCACGCTGCCATAAAAAAATGCGTCAGGTGTTAGGTAAGCGCATCGGCCAACGACTGACGCCCCAGTAAGCTGGCCGCGAGAAATGCCGCCATGCCTGGCTCGCGCCGTGACTGCTCGCGCGCCTCTTGCAGGAGCATGTTCCACAAGATCATGTCTTGGCGCCTCCCACCGAGGCCGTTGGGGCATGCGCGCGCAATGCGTCCAGAGTATGGCGTATGGCCTGCTCATGGGAGGTGGGCGCATCGCCAAAGCGTTGCTGGTACTTGCTGCTGTCCATGACCCAGGGCTGGGTATACTGATAATAAACCTCGCCGAGTTCACGCATGGCGGGCACGAACACCCCCATCACCCGGAACAGCCAGTGAGGCGCTGGACGCAGGCCTGGCGCGGTGTTGCATTCGCGCGCGATCAGCTCGACCATGCCCTGCAGCGAGCGCGGCGCGGCTGCTCGGCGCGTGCCGCACCTCGCCTAAGCACTCCGGTGTCTCACTCACATTCACCATGGCCCGGGCAAAATCCTCGATGTAGGTCAGGGTGTGCAACAGCTGCGGCTTGCCAAGACAGCTGACGGGCTTGCCGGCCATCACGTTGCGAAAGGCGCCGAGGCCCAAGATAGAGCGCTCCACGCCCGGACCAAAAAAATCGGAGGCACGCACGATGGCGGCACGCACCTCGCCGGCGGCATGGGCCGCCATGCCTTACCGAACGCCCTTGCATCTGCAGTTGTTTCATGACGGCCAGGCCGAGGGGACCTGCACCGATGACGAGATCAAGGCTCATGATTATTCTTCCTTGGATCGAAACAAGTGGGCCGTCCACAGACCTTCAAATACCTCCACGCTAGCGTTTATCCGTAACATTCGGCACCCGTCCTTAATTAATTATTTACCGAGACCTACTCCATCGTATTGGAGTTAAATGACATGGAGATTACCGGTGGAGTGAGGGAGCAATGCCGCACAGACTCCAACGTCTATATGTAACCCATTAAACATCGCAGGCATCTCGATCAGGACGAGTACAACCCGTTGGGGCAGGCTAAAAAACGACGGCTGGCATAGCACCCACCCCCTGAGATTACGCCCGATCATTTCCCCCAGACATGATTTTTATCCACCCACTTTATGCACAGCCAGTACCAAAACGAGCAGAGAAACATGACGGCTGCCCAGCTCCAGTCTTTGAGGAAGTACGACAAGGGGATGCAGAAAATACTGAAGATAAAACAGATCCAGAAAAGAATCAGCGCCCCCTTTCGAGTCTCGATACTCGATAAGCCCAGAAATACCCAAAGGGGCATGTTGTTTGTCTTTTGCATGGGGATACCTGCCGCAGTGATGTCTGGTTGTTGTAAACGAGGGCGGCGGCGGGAACCGTACTGTTGTCTGACGCTACTCGCCTGCTATTATTGTTTTGTCATGTGCCTGACTGCTTGCGTTGCCCAACAGCAGGAGACGCGCTGATTAATGCGCGAAAAATTGTTGCCTGTCAAGCATCGGCTGGTAAAGAGAATTCAACGACTGGCAAGGGCAGTAAAGGCTGCACATAAAGAACATGCCTGTATCTCCCGGTCTCTTTTTGGTTTCATCGAATCGCCTTATCGACCACGAATCGACCAACGCATTATCACATCTGACAGGCGGAAGCCCCGCCGGCCTCACGCGACCCTAACGCCACCACAACGATATCAACGGCACGTAGGTCAGCAGCAGGAGCCAGAGCAACATGAGAAACAGAAAAGGCAGGGCGGAACGAAATACCTCCAGCACGGGTTTGTTGAAACGCTGCGAGGAAAGAAACAGGTTAATGCCCACCGGCGGCGTAATATAGCCAATCTCAAGATTGGCCAGGAAGATAACACCGAGGTGCAGCGGGTCGACACCGTAACGCAGCGCCAGCGGCAGAATCAACGGCACCACCACCACGATGGCGGAGAAAATATCCATCATCGCCCCGACGAGCAGCAGGAAGGCATTCAGCAGCAGCAGAAACCCCAATTGGCTGTGCACCGTCTGTTCCAGCAGCGACAGCATCTTCATCGGCAACTGCGCGTCGATAAGAAGATTGGTCAGCCCCATGGCCATGGCCAATATTATAAGGATACTGCCGACCAGCACGGCGCTATCCCGCGCCAGCGGTACAAACTGTTTCCTCAAATTCAGATTCTTGTGGATGACCGATTCGAGCAGCAAGACATAGGCGGCGGTGCAGGTGGCCGACTCGCCAACGGTTACCCAGCCACCGAAGATACCGATCACGATACCCACGGGCAGCAACACATCCCAGACCCCGGCGCGCAAGGCGGCGGTCAGCGCCTTGCGCGAAAACGGCACTCTTGCGCTGGCCGTTCCGCCGCCCTGCCTCAGGCTGTAGGCCGCGAACA
>JAYUBZ010000100.1:0-14118 GCA_043740595.1 Gammaproteobacteria bacterium | reverse complement strand
TGCAGGAGATGCTGGCATGAATGAAGAAAAACTCTATCAGGTGATACTGGCCCCGCACATCTCCGAGAAAAGCACCCGGATAGCGGACAAACATCACCAGTTCATCTTTGAAGTGCGCCGCGATGCCAGCAAGCCTGTCATCAAGCTAGCGGTGGAAAAAATGTTCAGTGTGCAAGTTGCCTCGGTCACCGTGACCAATGTACGGGGCAAGATCAAGCGCAGTGGCAAGACCCCTGGTCGCCGTCAGGACTGGAAGAAGGCCTATGTAACGTTGAAGCCGGGTCAGGATATCGATTTCACCGGCGTTGAAGCGAAGTAACGGGGAAGGTTTTTTATGGCACTGGTAAAAGTTAAACCGACATCACCTGGACGCCGCGCGCTGCTCAAGGTTGTCAATCCTGATCTGCACAAGGGCACGCCGTTCGCCGGGCTGATAGAAAAGAAGGCCAAGATCAACGGCCGCAACAATCTGGGACGCATCTGTGTGCGCCATCGCGGCGGCGCGCACAAGCGCCAGTACCGCCTGGTCGATTTCAAACGCGACAAGGACGGCATCGCCGCCCGTGTCGAGCGCCTGGAGTATGACCCCAACCGCAGCGCCAACATCGCGCTCGTGTTGTACGCCGACGGGGAGCGCCGCTACATCATCGCGCCCAAGGGCATTGCGGCGGGAAGCGAAATCCGTTCCGGCGCGGACGCGCCGATCAAGGCGGGTAACGCCTTGCCGCTGCGTAACATCCCGGTAGGCAGCACCATACATTGCGTCGAACTCAAGCAGGGTCGCGGTGCGCAGTTGGCGCGTTCCGCCGGCACCGGCATACAGCTGGTCGCACGCGAAGGCCTGTACGCCCAGGTCCGCCTGCGCTCCGGCGAGGTGCGTAAAGTGCATGTGGATTGCCGCGCCACCATCGGCGAAGTCGGCAACGCCGAGCATTCCCTGCGTAAACTGGGCAAGGCCGGCGCCAAGCGCTGGCGTGGATGGCGTCCGACGGTTCGTGGTACGGCCATGAACCCGGTGGATCATCCGCATGGTGGTGGTGAAGGCCGCACCAAGGGTGGCCGTCATCCGGTCAGCCCGTGGGGTACCCCGACTAAGGGTTACAAGACGCGTGGAAATAAACGCACTGACGGCATGATTATCCGCCGTCGCAGCAAAACGAGAGAGGGTTAAGTCGTGCCACGTTCCGTTAAAAAAGGTCCCTTTGTGGATCATCACCTTGCAAGCAAGGTGGACAAGGCTCACGTCGAGAGCAGTAAGAAGCCGATCAAGACCTGGTCGCGCCGCTCAACCGTCATGCCGGATTTCATCGGCCTGACTATCGCCGTGCATAATGGCAGGCAGCACGTGCCCATACTCATTACGGAAAACATGGTCGGCCACAAGCTCGGCGAGTTTGCCGCGACGCGTACGTTCAAGGGCCATTCTGCCGACAAGAAGGTCACAGCGGAGAAATAATCGCGATGCAAGCAACTGCCATATTGAAATTCATACGCCTCTCGCCGCAGAAGGGCCGGCTGATCGCCGACCAGATCCGCGGCCTGCCGGTGGAGCGCGCCCTGGAGATTCTGCAATTCAGCACGCGTAAGGCCGCCAAGCCGGTGAAGAAGGTGCTGGAGTCCGCCATTGCCAACGCCGAGCACAACGAAGGTGCTGACGTTGACGAGTTGAATGTCGCGACCATACAGATCGACGAAGGCCCGATGCTCAAGCGTTTTCAGGCGCGCGCCAAAGGCCGCGGCGCCCGTATTCTTAAGCGCACCAGCCATATCACCGTAACGGTCAGCGATACCCGGAAGTCAGGCAAATCCGGCAGCGCCAAGAGAGAGGGCAAGTAAATGGGTCAGAAGATCAACCCGATCGGTTTCCGCGTAGGCGTGATTCGCGACTGGACCGCCAAGTGGTATTCCGGCTCCAAGCATTATTCCGCGAACCTGGTCTCCGATCTGATGTTGCGCGCCGAGTTGAAGAAGAAGCTCGGCCACGCCGCCATCAGCACCATCACCATCGAACGGCCGGCGCAGAATATCAATGTCACCGTGCATACCGCGCGCCCCGGCATCGTCATCGGCAAGAAGGGTGAGGATATCGAGAAGCTGCGCCAGGAGCTGAGCCGCAAGGCCGGCCAACAGGTGCACATCGCCATCGAGGAAATCCGCAAGCCGGAGCTGGACGCGTTACTGGTGGCGGAGAACATCTGCCAGCAGCTGGAAAAACGCATCATGTTCCGCCGTGCCATGAAGCGCGCCGTCACCAACTCCATGCGTCTTGGGGCCCTGGGCATCAAGATCATGTGCGCCGGCCGACTGAACGGATCAGAAATCGCGCGCACTGAATGGTACCGCGAAGGCCGTGTGCCTTTGCACACCCTGCGCGCCGATATCGATTACGGTGCCTCCGAGGCCCATACCACCTACGGTGTCATCGGCGTCAAGGTGTGGATATTCAAGGGTGAAAAATTCGACAAAGATGATCACGCGCAAAACGAGCCGGACGTAGCCAAGAAGGCCACGGCCTGAGTTACGGACGTGACCAAGAAGGCCGCTGCCGATTTAACGGGGAATACTTAAGATGTTACAGCCTAAAAGAACCAAGTTTCGCAAGATGCACAAGGGCCGCAACCGCGGTCTGGCGCAGCGCGGCAACAAAGTCAGCTTCGGTGAGTTCGGCCTGAAGGCGACGACACGCGGTCGCGTGACGGCGCGCCAGATCGAGGCGGCGCGGCGCGCGTTGACCCGCTCCATCAAGCGCGGCGGACGTGTGTGGATACGCCTGTTCCCCGACAAACCGATTTCCAAGAAGCCGTTGGAAGTGCGTATGGGTAAGGGCAAGGGCAATCCGGAATATTGGGTAGCCCTGGTACAGCCGGGCTGCGTGATGTACGAGATGGAAGGCGTCAGTGAAGAAGTGGCGCGCGATGCCTTCAAGTTGGCCGCGGCCAAACTGCCGGTGCGGACGACGTTCGTCTCACGGCACATGATCTAACCCACAAGATCTAACCCACAAGATATAACGGGACCAGATGAAGGCTAAAGACATCAGAGCATTGGCGGCAGACGCCAAAGACAGCGAATTGACCGGGCTGCTGCGTGAGCAGTTCAATCTGCGCATGCAGAAGGCCACGGGTCAGCTGGCCGCGACCAGCAAGCTGCGTAAGGTGCGACGCGATATCGCGCGCATCAAGACCATCATGAATGAGAAAACGGGACCCGGCGCATGAGCGAAGACACCAAGTTAACGTGTACGGTCAGTGGACGCGTCAGCAGCAACAAGATGGATAAGACCATTACGGTAGTGATTGAGCGTCAGGTGCGCCATCCGCTGTATGGCAAGTTCATCCGCCGTCGCACCAAGCTGCATGCGCATGACGAAAACAACGATTGCGCCGAAGGCGATCTGGTGATGATCCAGGAATGCCGTCCCCTGTCCCGTACCAAGACCTGGCGTTTGGTGAAGGTGCTGGAAAAGGCTGTCGTAGAATAACAAGCAAGCCGCTTTAATAAGGCCCTAATCGGTGGTAGACTAGCCGGCTTTCTGCGGTTCTTAATATTAGGACGTCGACGAGTTTGAGTGCGGAGTTCAGGACATGATCCAGATGCAAACCATGTTGTCGGTCGCCGACAACAGCGGGGCAAAGACAGTACAGTGCATCAAGGTGCTTGGCGGTTCCAAGCGTCGCTATGCCGGTATCGGTGACATTGTTAAGGTCAGTATCAAAGAAGCCATCCCGCGCGGTCGCGTGAAGAAGGGTGACGTCTATGATGCCGTCATCGTGCGTACCCGCAAGGGTGTGCGCCGCAGCGACGGTTCGGTGATTCGTTTCGACACGAATGCCGCGGTGCTGCTGAATCCGGCGCACCAGCCGATCGGAACGCGTATTTTCGGGCCGGTGACGCGCGAGCTGCGTACCGAAAAATTTATGAAGATTATTTCTCTTGCGCCGGAAGTGCTGTAAGGGCCGGGCGTGCAGTTAAGGGTAGCGACTATGCAAAAGATACGAAAAGGTGATCAGGTCGTTGTACGGACCGGCAAGGACAAGGGCAAGCGCGGGTCCGTCCTGCGCCTCCTGGAACGGGACCGTGTGCTGGTGGAGAACATCAACCTGGCCAAGAAACACACAAAACCGAATCCGAACAAGAACGTCACGGGCGGCATCATGGATATAGAGATGCCCCTGCATATTTCCAATGTCGCGCTGTATAACGCCGCCTCCGGTAAGGGCGAGCGCATTGGGTTCAAGACGCTGGAAGACGGCCGTAAGGTGCGTTGCTTCCGTGGCACGGGTGAAGTTGTCGACGTTTAACGTCTCAGGTGAAGTGGCATGGCTAGATTAGAAGAATTTTATCGAAAAACAGTGGTGCCGGAGCTTATGGCCAAGTTTGGTTATAAGAACGTCATGCAGGTCCCGCGCATTACGCATATCACCTTGAACATGGGTGTGGGCGAAGCCCTGGCCGACAAGAAGGTCATCGACAACGCCGTGGCGGATATGGAAAAGATCGCCGGCCAGAAGCCGTTGATCACCAAGGCACGCAAGTCGGTGGCCGCGTTCAAAGTGCGCGAAAACTGGCCCATCGGCTGCAAGGTCAACCTGCGCCGCAAGCGCATGTACGAGTTTCTCGACCGCCTTGTCACCATCGCGATCCCGCGCATTCGCGACTTCCGCGGGCTGTCCAGCCGTTCCTTCGATGGACGCGGCAACTATTCCATGGGAGTGAAAGAGCAGATCATCTTCCCGGAAATCGAATACGACAAGATCGATGCCCTGCGTGGCATGGATATTACGTTTGCCACCAGCGCCAAGACTGATGAAGAGGCGCGCGCCCTGTTGATGGCGTTTAAATTTCCGATCAAGAGCTGAGGACCGCATGGCCAAGAAATCCATGATCTTACGCGACGTGAAGCGCAAGGCGTTGCGCGCCAAGTACGCACTGCGTCGCAACGAATTGAAGGCAGCCATCGTCAACCTGAAGTTGGACGACCAGGAGCGCCAGGCGGCTGTTATTGCACTACAGAAGCTGCCGCGCGATTCCAGCCCGACGCGTATCCGCAACCGTTGCGCCCTGACTGGACGCCCGCGTGGGTTCTACCGTAAGTTCGGCCTGGGCCGAAACAAGCTGCGCGAGGTCATGATGCGCGGCGAAACACCGGGTGTGGTCAAGGCCAGCTGGTAAGTAACAGACGCTGGTAAGTAACAGACATAGCATGGTTCGGGCTCGCGCCCGAACCTAAACCGAGACGGAAGCAAACATATGAGTATGACCGATCCCATCGCCGATATGCTGACCCGCATACGCAACGGCCAGCGCGCCGAGAAAGTGAACGTGCGCATGCCGTCCTCCACGATTAAAGTGGCTATTGCGCAGGTGTTGAAGGACGAGGGCTACATCGAGGATTTCGGTGTGCAGAAGGAAGGCAACAAGGCGGCCTTGGACGTACGCCTCAAGTATTATGCCGGCAAGCCGGTAATTGAAATGATTCAGCGCGTCAGTACCCCTGGCCGCCGTGAATACAAGCCGAAGGACGATTTACCCGAAGTGATAGGTGGTCTGGGTACCGCCATCATCTCGACGTCCAAAGGCATCATGACCGACCGTTCCGCGCGTAAAGCGGGATTGGGCGGTGAAGTCTTGTGCATCGTTTCCTGATAGGTACCTTAAAGTGTCCAGGATTGCTAAATATCCGGTCAGTATCCCCAAAGGGGTCGAGACCAAAATCAACGCCGGCATGCTGAGCGTCAAGGGTCCCAAGGGCCAGCTCGTATTCGGCATACATCCGCAGGTCAAGATCCAGCAGGAGGGTGATCATCTCACTTTCGCCGCCGGTGACGAGTCCACCTTCGCCGACGCCATGTCCGGCACCACGCGCGCTCTGGTGTTCAACATGATGACCGGCGTGAGTAAAGGCTTCGAGAAGAAACTCACCATCATCGGCGTCGGTTACCGCGCCGCGGTGGCTGGCAAGAATCTGAACCTGACCCTGGGTTTTTCCCACCCGGTGGTCTATCCGATTCCTACGGGTATCACCATCGAAACGCCGAGTCAGACGGAAATCGTCGTGCGCGGCGCCGACAAGCAGGCGGTGGGCCAGGTGGCCGCCGAGATACGCGCTTACCGTAAACCCGAACCCTATAAGGGCAAAGGCGTGCGCTATACGGATGAGCATGTTGTGCGCAAAGAAGCCAAGAAGAAGTAATCGTCACAGTTCGCCGGGACAGTAGGAAACCATGAATAAAGCTGAAGTGCGCCACCGCCGGGTGCTAAGAACACGGCGCAAGATCGCCCACCAACAGGCCACGCGCCTGTGCGTGCATCGCACGCCGCGCCACATGTATGCCCAGATCATCGATGCCAGCGGCAGCAAGGTGCTGGCCAGCGCATCGACCCTGGAGGCCGAGGTGCGTGAGGAATTGAAGAACGGCGGTAATATTTCGGCCGCCGCCCTTATCGGCAAGCGCATCGCCGAGAAGGCCAAAAGCGCCGGCGTGACCAAAGTCGCGTTTGACCGCTCCGGATTTAAATATCATGGCCGTATCAAGGCGCTGGCGGATGCGGCGCGTGAAAACGGTCTGGAATTCTAGAGGAAAGTCGCATGGCTGATTTTGATAATGATGGTCGTGGAGACAACCTCCAGGAAAAACTGATTAACGTGAACCGCGTGGCCAAAGTCGTAAAGGGCGGCCGCCAGTTCGGTTTTGCCGCCTTGACGGTGGTCGGCGATGGCGCGGGCCGTGTCGGCATGGGCCGGGGCAAGGCGCGCGAAGTGCCGGTGGCGGTGCAGAAGGCGATGGAAGACGCGCGTCGCAATATCGTCAAGATCAGCCTGAAGAACGGTACCGTGCACCACGCCATCGTGGGTGAGCACGGCGCGGCCAAGGTAGTGTTGCGACCCGCCTCGGAAGGTACCGGCATCATCGCCGGCGGCGCCATGCGCGCGGTGTTCGAGGTGGCCGGTGTGAGCAACGTACTGGCCAAGTGCATAGGATCGAACAACCCGATCAACGTCGTGCGTGCCACCATCAAGGCGCTGAAGTCTATCAATAACCCCGCCGACATTGCCGCCAAGCGCGGCAAGAAAGTCGAAGATATTCTCGGTTAAGGAGTTTGATTGTGGCCAACAAGAAATTAAAAGTGACACTGCTCAAGAGCCCGTTCGGTACCGGCAAGCGGCATATGGCGACTGTCAAGGGCCTGGGTCTGCGTCGTATCCGCCACTGCGTCGAGCTGGAAGATACACCGGCGGTGCGCGGTATGATCAATAGAGTCGCTTATATGGTGAAGTTCGAGGAAGTCTGATTATGCGCCTGAATACACTCAAACCTGCCCGTGGCAGCAAGCAAACCGCCAAGCGTGTCGGCCGCGGTATCGGTTCCGGCCTCGGCAAGACGGCGGGACGCGGCCATAAAGGCCAGCGTGCGCGCGCCGGCGGTTTTCATAAAGTCGGCTTCGAGGGTGGACAGATGCCCCTGCAGCGTCGCCTGCCCAAGCGCGGTTTCCGTTCCACCCTTAAGGGGGTAACCGCGGAAGTGCGCTTGTCCGAGCTCGCCAACCTGGACGCCGCCGTGATCGACCTGGCCGTGCTCAAGCAGACCAATACCATCTCCGCCGTAGCGAAGAAGGCCAAGGTATTCCTGTCCGGATCACTGGATAAAGCGGTGAACCTCAAAGGCATCGCAGTGACCAAGGGCGCGCTGGAAGCCATCACCAAAGCCGGCGGCAAGGTCGAGGCCTGAGATGGCACAAACCGGCGCTCGCACGGCCCCCTCGTCGGGCATGTTCGGCGGAAAATTGGTGGATCTCAAGCAGCGTCTGATCTTCGTGCTGCTGGCGCTGGTAGTGTACCGCATCGGTACGCACGTGCCGGTTCCGGGTATCAACGCTGCCGCCCTGGCGGAGCTGTTCAAGCAGACTCAGGGTTCAGTGGTTGACCTGTTCAACATGTTCTCCGGCGGCGCCTTACAGCGTTTCTCGGTATTGGCCCTCGGGGTAATGCCGTATATTTCCGCCTCCATCATCATGCAGCTGATGACCTCGGTGGTGCCGAGCCTGGAACAGCTGAAAAAAGAAGGTGAGTCGGGCAGGCGCAAGATTACCCAGTACACGCGCTACGGCACAGTGGTGCTGGCGCTGTTCCAGGCGTTTGGTATCGCCCTGGCCTTGCAGAATCAGGGCCCGATCGGCGGCGCCACGGTGGTGATCGAAAAGGGTCCGCAGTTCCTGCTGACCGCCGTCGTGACCCTGGTATCCGGCACCATGTTCCTGATGTGGCTGGGTGAGCAGATGACGGAGCGCGGCATCGGCAACGGTATATCGCTGATCATTTTTTCCGGCATCGTCGCCGGCTTGCCGCACGCCATTGCCGGCACCCTCGAACTGACGCGTACCGGTTCATTCCAGCCGTTGTTCGTACTGTTTTTGTTTGCGGTGGCAGTGGCGGTGACAGGATTTGTGGTGTTTGTAGAGCGCGGTCAACGGCGAATTACCGTTAACTACGCCAAGCGCCAGCAAGGGCGCAAGATGTTCGCGGGCCAGACCAGCCATCTGCCCCTGAAAGTGAATATGTCGGGTGTGATTCCCCCGATTTTCGCGTCCAGCATTATTTTATTTCCGGCGACACTGGGAAACTGGTTTGGCCGCACCGAGGGGCTCGGATGGCTGCGTGATATCGCCACCACCCTGTCGCCGGGACAGCCGATCTACGTGATGTTGTACGCGTCGGCGATTGTATTTTTCTGTTTCTTTTATACCGCGTTGATGTTTAACCCGAAGGAAACGGCGGATAACCTGAAGAAGTCCGGCGCCTTCATTCCGGGTATCCGTCCGGGTGAACAGAGCGCCAAGTATATCGATGGAGTGATGTCGCGTCTGACCCTGGGCGGTGCGATCTACGTGACCCTGGTGTGTCTGCTGCCGGAGTTTATGATCGTCAAATGGAACGTGCCGTTCTATTTCGGTGGTACATCGTTGCTGATTATTGTGGTCGTCTGTATGGATTTTATGGCTCAGATTCAGGCGCATCTGATGTCGCATCAATATGAAAGCCTGTTGAAGAAAGCCAATCTGACGGGTGGCGGTATGGGCATCACCCGTTGAGGCTCTACAGACGATATTCGTTGAGCGCCTTTAGATAAGTTTAGTTAGGAGTAAGTGATATGAAAGTACGTGCTTCCGTTAAGAAACTCTGCCGCAACTGCAAAGTTGTGCGGCGCAAGGGCGTGGTGCGCATTATCTGCCTCGACCCGCGCCACAAGCAGCGCCAGGGCTAAGAGTTGGTGCTAACCGTTGGTTGATTTTTACCTTTAGTGGCAGTATCCTTCCGCGTTTTCGCGCGCGCAGCGCGCACCCTTAAATAGGGCGTGAAGGATATGCCGGAGATCGTTTGAATGGCCCGAATTGCAGGCATTAACATACCCAACCACAAGCATGTGGTGATCGCTTTGACGTCCATATTCGGTGTGGGTCGGACACGCGCGCAGAACATCTGTACCGGTGCCGGTGTGGCGAACGCCACCAAGGTCAAGGACCTTACCGACGCCGAGGTGGATAAGCTGCGTACGGAAGTGGCCAAAGTCATGGTGGAAGGCGACCTGCGTCGCACGGTGTCCATGAGCATTAAGCGCCTCATGGATCTCGGTACTTATCGTGGGATGCGTCATCGTCGTGGCTTGCCGGTACGTGGCCAGCGCACCAAAACCAACGCCCGGACCCGTAAAGGCCCGCGCAAGGCCGTTCGTAAGTAAACTATTTATTTAGGATAACTGTATGGCAACTCCGACCAATACCGCGGCCAAAACCAAGAAACGTGTCAAAAAGAGCGTTGCCGAGGGTGTCGCGCATATCCATGCGTCCTTTAACAATACCATCATCACCATTACCGATCGTCAGGGTAATGTGCTGACCTGGGCCACCTCCGGTGGCGCTGGGTTCAAGGGCTCGCGTAAGAGCACCCCGTTTGCCGCCCAGGTGGCGTCAGACAAGGCCGGCCGTGCCGCCCAGGAATACGGACTCAAGTCCCTGGAGATCAAGGTGAATGGACCGGGGCCGGGGCGTGATTCCGCCGTGCGCGCCCTGCATGCCATAGGCTATGAAATCAGCAACATCATTGACGTGACGCCGATTCCGCACAACGGATGTCGTCCCGCCAAGAGACGCCGCGTCTAGGCAAACGGAGAAAGTACAGTGGCTCGTTATACCGATTCGAAATGTCGCCAGTGCCGCCGTGAAGGTGGCAAGCTTTTCCTGAAGGGCGAGAAGTGCTTTACCGATAAATGCCCGGTGGAGAAGCGTGCCTATCCGCCTGGTCAGCACGGCCAGCGCAAGGGTCGCTCGTCCGACTATGGCGTGCAGCTGCGCGCCAAGCAGAAGGTGCGTCGTATCTACGGCATCATGGAAAAGCAGTTTGCCGGCTATTACAGCGAGGCCGATCGTTCCCGCGGCTCCACTGGTGAAAACCTGCTCAAATTGCTGGAAGGCCGCCTGGACAACGTGGTCTACCGTATGGGCTTCGGTGCGTCGCGCTCGGAGGCACGCCAGCTGGTGCGTCACAACGCCATCCTGGTGAACAGCAAGCGCACCAATATCCCGTCCTATCAGTTGCGTGCCAACGACGTGATCGAAATTGTCTCGTCGTCCAAAGAGCAGCTGCGGGTGAAAGCGGCACTCGAGGCCGCCGAGCAACGGGGATTCCCCGAGTGGCTCGATGTGGATTCCAAGGCGATGAAGGGCACTTACAAAGCCGTGCCCGAACGCAACGAGCTGCCGTCGGACATCAACGAACATTTGGTTGTCGCGCTTTACTCCAAGTAAGCGACCGGCTAATCAACGCGCTGAATTAAACGAGGGTACATTATGCAGGGTTCTGCCACAGACTTCTTAAAGCCGCGTTTGGTGGATGTACACAGCCTGGGCGCGATGCGCGCCAAGATCACCCTGGAACCGCTGGAACGCGGATTCGGTTATACCCTGGGCAATGCCCTGCGCCGCATCCTGCTGTCGTCCATGCCGGGTGTCGCCATTACCGAAGCCAAGATCGAGGGCGTGCTGCACGAGTACTCCACGATCGAAGGCGTGCAGGAAGACGTGATCGAAATCCTGCTTAACCTGAAGTCCCTTGCCCTGCGCATGCACGGCACGCGTCCGGAAGCCACCTTGCGTCTCAGCAAGAAGGGTCCGGGGCAGGTAACCGCCGGGGACATCACCCTGGACCAGGACGTGGAAGTGGTCAATCCGAATCATCTCATTGCCACCCTGACCAAGACCGGCTCCATCTCCATGGAAATGAAGCTGGTGCGTGGCCGTGGTTATCAGCCGGTGGTGGGCCGCGTGGCGGAAGAGGGTCGCAGCATCGGCTCCATGCAGCTGGACGCCTCCTTCAGCCCGATACGCCGTGTTTCCTACACCGTGGAAAACGCCCGCGTCGAACAGCGTACCGACCTCGATAAGCTGGTGCTGGACATCGAGACCAACGGTGCCATCGACCCGGAAGAGGCGGTGCGTCGTGCCGCCAACATCCTGCAGGACCAGATCTCCATCTTTGTTGATCTCAAGAGCCCGGAAACCAAGGCCATTGAATCCCCCGAGCCCAATATCAACCCGTTGCTGCTGCGGCCGGTGGACGATCTCGAGCTGACCGTGCGCTCCGCCAACTGCCTCAAGGCCGAGAATATTTTCTATATCGGCGACCTGGTGCAGCGCAGCGAGGTCGAATTGCTGAAGACCCCGAACCTCGGCAAGAAATCGCTCACCGAGATCAAGGACGTGCTGGCCACCCATCAGCTGTCCCTGGGCATGCGCCTGGAGAATTGGCCGCCGGCGTCGCTCAAAGGCAAACTGTCGGAAAAAGAATCTGCCTAAGGCAGTGTCATCAGAGGTTGTGCTATGCGTCATCATAAAATCGGTCGGAAATTAAACCGTACCAGCAGTCATCGTGAAGCCATGTTCAAGAACATGGCGGCTTCGTTGATCCATCACGAAGAGATTCGTACCACCCTGCCCAAGGCCAAAGAGCTGCGGCGCGTGGCCGAACCCTTGATCACCATGGCGAAGAACGCCACGGTCGCCAATCGTCGCCTGGCCTTTGCCCGGCTGCGCGATCGCGATGCCGTGACCAAGCTGTTCGATATCCTGGGCGTACGCTACAAAGACAGGCCGGGGGGTTATCTGCGCATCCTTAAATTCGGATTCCGCACCGGTGACACCTCGCCCATGGCGCTGGTGCAGCTGGTTGATCGACCGGATGCCGCCGCTGAATCGGCCGATGGGGCCGCCGAGACCAGCCAACCGAAAAAGGCCAAGGCCGTGAAAGCCAAGCCGGCCAAGGCCGCGTCGGCCGTTGGAGACAAGCCGGCCAAGGCCGCCAAAGCCAAAGCCACTAAAGCCAAAGCCGCCCCCAAGGCGAAGAAGGCGGCTTCCGCTAAAAACACCAGCGAGTAACGCTTCAGTGTCGGGAGTTTGTGCAAAAGGCCGGCTCACCCCCGGCCTTTTTATTTTTGCGCTGGAAACTGTCGCCCAGGCGACAATTGTGAACCTTGTCGCATGATCGCCCTCTTTACCGATTTTGGCAGCGCTGGGCCCTATGTAGGGCAGATACACGCGGTGCTCAACATGAACGCCCCGGGCACGCCGGTGGTGGATCTTTTTCACGATGTACCGCGTTACGATAGTCGTGCCGCCGCCTATTTATTGCCTGCCTATGCCTCGATATTCCCGCCCCAGACGGTTTTTATCTGTGTGGTGGACCCAGGCGTAGGGGGTGAGAGACGCCCGCTGGCCCTGGAGGCAGACGGCAGATGGTATGTCGGGCCGGATAACGGCATCTTTAACTTGGTGCTACGTCGCGCGCGGCAGCCGGTGGTGCATGAAATCTGCTGGCGCCCGCCAACCTTGTCGGAGAGCTTTCATGGACGGGATCTGTTTGCCCCGGTAGCGGCCAAGCTGGCTCAGGGCGTGCTACCGGAGTCCCGTCCCGTCACCCCGGTGGCGCCAGTTTTCGATGACTGGCCCGACGACCTTGCTTGCGTGCTTTATATTGACGGCTATGGCAACGCCATCAGCGGTTTGCGTAGCCATGGGATTCCTGTCAACAAGGCACTACAGGTGCATGGCCACACAGTACCTCATGCCCGTATTTTCAGCGAGGTGCCGCGAGGACAGGCCTTCTGGTACGGAAATGCCAATGGATTAGTGGAGATTGCAGTGAATCAGGGCAGTGCCAAGCGCGAACTCGGCCTTTTGGAGGGCGACGGATTTGTTTGGTATCCCGGGCTGTCACCGGTCCATGACCGCCGATAGCGTATTCAGGGCCAATGGCCACGACCATTCTGGTATTTTTCCGACCGGGGTTGATCAAAAACAGACTTCACCTGGATGCCGTAGCTCCGTGAACTCACTATTCACATTAAAATCAGCCTGGCCAGTTAAACGCAAAAGGTGCGCAAGTGCTCGCCGGATGTCAGCGGCTGGCACAATAACGAAAAATATAAGTGTCAGTGCGATGGCGGGCCTGCGCAAATCGCAGACAGCATGACCACTCACGAGGAAGCCCAGTGAATAGCCCACGTTGGACGACACGTTCGCACCCGGAGCAACAATTCGGCACGAGGGCTATGCCTCTGATGTTGGGCATCTGTCTGCTCGGCACGGCCTGCGGCGACGCACTGGCCGCGAGTACGACGACGCAACCGTTGCTGTCCGAGGAGGACTTTCTTGGGGAGATGCCCGTGGTACTGTCCGCCACGCGCATGGCCCAGCCACTGTCTGAAACGCCCACCGCCACCACCATCATCGACCGCCAGATGATAGTCGCCACCGGGGCGCGTTCCATTGTCGATGTCCTTCGTCTGGTGCCGGGGCTGTTGGTAGGTTATGAGAGTGGTAATCGCCCGGTGGTCAGCGTGCACGGGTTCGGAGACGTTTTTTCCCGACGCATGCAGGTATTGATCGACGGGCGCTCGGTCTACATTCCAGCCTACGGCGGTGTACCGTGGTCCGATCTGCCGCTGGCGCTGGAGGATATTGAGCGCATTGAAGTGGTACGGGGTCCCAACGCCGCCAGCTACGGTGCGAATTCGTTTCTGGGCATTATCAGCATCACGACGCGCAAGCCGTCCGACGCGCAGGAAA
>JAYUBZ010000099.1:0-6110 GCA_043740595.1 Gammaproteobacteria bacterium | reverse complement strand
CGACAAGGCCAAGGAACCGCAAACAGGTGCTGTGATAGTCACCGCCCTACGTAATCTCCTTCGAAAGCGTGGTTTGAATCCACCCTATGTACTGGTCGGACATTCACTCGGGGGTCTGTATGCCAATCTTTTTGCACGCACTTACCCACAGGAAATAGCCGGCGTGGTTCTGGTCGATTCGTCTCATCCAGCGCAACAGGAAATGATGCATGCACGGGAAGGCGTGGTACAACGGGTGGTCATGGGAATACTCAATACCCTGGACTCAGTGGTGCACTCGCGGCATTCCGAGATCTCCTCATTCGATGTGACGGCCGAACAGATAAGGCAGGCGGGGCCCTTTCCCGCCATTCCTCTCATCGTGATCAGCGCCGCCCAACAACCCCCCTCCTGGCTGGTGCGCAGCGAGGTGCTTCAAGGCCTACGAGAAGATCAACGCAGTCTGGCGGCAATGTCACCCCAAGGAAGACAGATCATCGCGGAGAAGAGCGGGCACTTCGTGCAAAATGATGAACCAGGCATTGTCATTCAGGCGATACGGGACGTGGTGGATAGGAGTCGCAAAACGGAGGCGGAAGAATTAAACTTTGTGCGGTGAGTCAATTGTTTGCTCAACCAGTATCTACACTCTGAATGGCGATTACTTACGGAATAGGCGTGCCACTCTCCGCCGTCATCTGGCATGGCGAGGAGCGACAGCGACGCAGCAACCCCGTTAACCTATGGGAGCACACCCGGTGATTAAACTGACTAAAGCGTTGGAGGCCTGGAAGACCCCCGATTTCGAAAACGTCTTAAAAGTTGAAATACAAAAAATAGACGTCGAGCGGCTTCCCTTGCAACAGGGGTTATCACTCAGCAGCTATGTCAGCGACGCTGATATCAGCGTGCTGATTCTCAACGTCACCGAGACAGTGAATGTCATTCGTGCAAAAACGGGGATTTTCTACGCAGGGATAAATGCGGGAAGCTGTTGTGCCGACGACCCGACTCCGGTGTGCGAAGTGACCGAATACTGCGAGGTGCAGTTTGATATCAATAAAATAACAGCCGAGACAACAATAAATATCTTGAGAGATTGAGAATCCGGGTTTGTCTATGAAATACTGCCCCGAATGTGCAAGCGCCTTGCAACTCAAGCCAGTAGATGGCGTTGAGAGAAAGGTGTGTGTCTCGCCGCACTGCGGTTTCGTGCACTGGGACAATCCGGTACCGGTGGTGGCGGCCTTGGTTCAGTACCAAGGAAAAATAGTCCTGGCCAGAAATTCGCAATGGCCGGATGGCATGTTCTCGCTGGTAACGGGTTATCTCGAAAGAAACGAATCACCGGAAGAGGCGGCGGTGCGGGAAGTAAAAGAAGAGCTCGGTCTCGACGGCAAGGTGCGCGAATTCATCGGTTGTTTCTCATTCACCGAGAAGAACCAGGTCATCCTGGCGCATTCGGTAGTGGCCAGCGGCGAACTTAAAATAGGCGACGAGATTTCCGAGGTCAGGCTCTTGTCGCGGGAAGAACTGAGTCGTTGGCCGTTCGGCCGCTTTGCGTTGACTTCTGCTATTGTGAAACACTGGTTAAGAAAACCCGGGTTAGAGCTGAATGGTGCTTAGCTTAGAGACATTGCTGTGCATAGCCATCATGGCAAGGCCGCCTTTTTCGCGACCGCATCCATCGCCCTATCTCCGGCAGCCCGGTGCGCGCTTCCCCACGGAGTGCTTCGTCGCTGTCGTTCCCCACAATGACGGAAGACGCCATTTCGTAGGGTGGGCATCGCCCACCAGCCGTCGCCTAGCGATGCCCCGCGTGGTGGGCGATGCCCACCCTACATTTCCGAATTTTTAGAGGTTCCCTTAAGTTAAGTGCCATTCAACTCTGCCCCGAGTTTCTATTAGACGCTCGCGCACTCTTTGAAGATGCGCTTATCACAACTCTGGCACACTTCCCGCTCCAGCCGCGCGAAGATCGACGCGATGGCGTCGGACTTCGATTGGAATATGTTGTCCTCGCCGATGATACCGGCGAAGCCACCGCGTCGCAGGATGTTGCAGACATCTTCCTTGATCTTGACCAGATAGAGATCGCCGCCGATGGAGCGCCGCCGCTTGGTTTCTTGCACCAGCAGTTCGGCGCCGGCGACGTCGATGAAGTTGATGGCGTTGCCGATGATCAGCAGGTGTTTCTGTTGCGGATAGCGTTCCGCCAGGGCGTGCAGCATCTCGCCCACGTGATCGACCGCGCCGAAATACAGCGAGCCGTCGATGCGGATGATGTGCAGTTGCGGGCAATGGGCCAGTGCCGGGTCCTCGGCCATGTGGCGCGAGCCGAAGCGCGGATCGGGCGTCACCGACACCACTTTCGGCTGGGCCGTGCGCATTAAATAGATCACCAGGGACAGCATCACGCCGACGTAGATGGCGAATTCCAGTTCCACGAACAGCGTGGCCAGAAAAGTGGTGATCAATACCGCCGTCTCGCGCTTGCTGCTCACGAGGATGGTCTTGATGTGATGCATGTCGATGAGCCGATAGGCCACCACCAGCAGCACCGCCGACATGGCGGCGATGGGCAGGTGCGCCGCCAGGGGTGCGACCAACAGCACCACGATGGCGAGGCACACCGCCGCGAAGATGGCCGCCATGGGCGTGACGGCGCCGGCCGTGTAGTTGAGCCCGCTACGGGTAAAGGAACCGGAGGAGGCGTAGCTGGAGAAAAAGCTGCCGACGATATTCGCCAGTCCTTGTCCGGTAAATTCCTGACTGCCGTCGATGCGCTGGCCCGACTTGGAGGCCACGGAGCGGGCGATGGACACCGCCTCCACCAGGCCCAGCATGGCGATGGCGAAGGCGCCGGAACCCAGGGTCTTGATGGACGCGAGGGACAGGTCCGGCATGGAAAGCGGCGGCAGTTGCTGCGGCAGCTCACCCACCACCCGGATGCTATGTTCTTCCGGACCCAGCAGCAGCGCGAACAGGCTGGCGATGACCATGGCGATGAGCATGCCCGGCCACTTCGGTTTCCAGATCAGCAGCGCGATGAGTATGGCGAGGGTAAAGCTCGAGACCGCGAGGATATACAGGTTGGTCTCGCTGATCTTGCTGAAGATCGCCTCCCAGGTGTGAAAGAACGTCGCGCCGGATTCGATCCGGATGCCGAAGAAATGTTTCAGCTGGCTGCTGCCGATGAGCACCGCCGCACCGGCGGTGAAGCCCACCACCACGGAATGGGAAATGAAGTTCACCACCGCGCCCATGCGCGCGAGACCGAGGGCCAGCTGGTACACGCCGGCGAGGAAGGTCAGGGTCAGGGCCATGCGGATGAATTCCGGGCTGCCGGGTTCCACGTATTTACTGATGGTGGCGAACACCACGATGGAAATGGCGGTGGTCGGGCCGGAAATCAGGTGGCGCGAAGAGCCGAACAGGCCGGCGATAATGGGCGGCACCATGGCGGTGTACAGCCCATAGACCGGCGGCATGCCGGCGATCAAGGCAAAGGCCACGCCCTGGGGCAGCACCACCACGGCGCCGGTGAGCCCGGCGATCAGGTCGGCCTTGAGGGTGTCGCGGGTGACCATGGGCAACCAGCGCAGAAAGGGAAAAATACGCGGCCAGAAAGTACTGCATGACGCGGCGGCGAGAAACTGTTCCATATCGAGGTTGTGCTCGGACTGTTTTATGCGTGTGGGCGTCCGGGTTGCGGAGGCCGCTGGCTTAGGCAAAAGGCGCTCGAATTCTAGCGAATTTCCGCTCTATTTACTATGGTAACGGCGGTATTCCCGCGGCTTAGCGTGAAAACGCTTGCAGTCCGACGCAAAAAAACATAAAAGACCGGCATTCCCTGAAAACCCCGCCACCCCAACCGGACATAAGCCATGACCACCCTGATTTGCGGATCCTTCGCCTACGACACCATCATGGTGTTTCCCGACCAGTTCAAAAAACACATCCTGCCGGACCAGGTGCATATCCTGAACGTGTCCTTCATGGTGCCGAAGATGCGCCGCGAGTTCGGCGGGTGCGCGGGCAATATCGCCTACAACCTGCACCGGCTGGGCGGCGATGTGCAACCCATGGGCACGGTGGGCGAGGACTTCGCGCCCTATGCCGCGTGGATGGATCGCTGCGGTGTGCCACGCAAGCACGTCACCGTGGTGCCCAACACCTTCACCGCCCAGGCCTTCATCACCACCGACATGGATGACAACCAGATCTCCGCCTTCCATCCCGGCGCCATGGGCCACGCCCACCTCAACACCGTGAGCCAGGCGGACGGCATTAAACTCGGCATCGTCTCGCCGGACGGCCGCGACGGCATGATCGAACACGCGCGCCAGTTTGCCGACAGCCGCATTCCGTTTATCTTCGATCCCGGCCAGGGCATGCCCATGTTCAGCGGCGACGAGCTGATGAATTTCCTCGAGCAGGCCACCTACCTCACGCTCAACGACTACGAGTGCAAGCTGTTTCAGGAGAAGACCGGCAAGTCCCTCAAGCAACTGGCCGCACAAGTGGAGGCGATGATCGTGACCAAGGGCGGGGAGGGCTCGGACATACACGCGCACGGCAAGGTGCATGCAATCCCAGCGGCCAAGACCGGCCCCCTGGTGGACCCCACCGGCTGCGGCGACGCCTATCGCGCCGGTTTGTTATACGGCATCGCCAAGGGCATGGACTGGGAAGTCACCGGACGCATGGCGGCGTTGCTGGGCGCCATCAAGATCGAACAGCACGGCACGCAGAATCACACCTTCGACCGGGATGCCTTTGCGGCGCGCTACAAAGAGAGCTTTGGGCACGCGCTGGTGTAAGTGCTGCGCGCCAGTCCTGCACCCAGCCGCCTGTCATTGCGAGGCCGCGCCTTTTGCGGCCGTGGCAATCCCCCCTGTCTTTGGCACCCCTGTCGATGCGCTATCGTGCAGCTGTAGGGTGGATTATACCCAGAGGGCACACGAGGCGCGCCAGCGCCGAATCCACCTCGGTGTTATGGGCGGCCAATAAGACGTGGTGGATACGCTGCGCTTTATCCACCCTACGGGACTACAAAGAGAGTTTTGGGCAACACGTTGGTATCAGTGATGCGCGTCGGTCCTGCACCCAGCCCCGTGTCATGGCTATGCCGCGCTTTATGCGGTCGTGGCAATCTCCCTGGCTTTGGCACTGATGTTGTCGCGCTACCGCGCGTCGACAACAATACAAAGGCTGTTGGGGTTCGCAGGCCCACCCCAACCTACCGGATTTCTTATGGAGTGCGGCGGCTTGCCGCCGTTTCGCAAAGCGGGAGCTTGCTCCCGCACTCCAAAAACTGCACCTCAACCACTCACCACCGCCATGCCCGCCTGCCGCCACTGTTCGATGCCACCGGCGAGGGAATAGACATTGGCGAACCCCAACCGGTCCAACACCGTCGCGGCCGTAGCGCTGCGCACGCCGTGATTGCTGTACACCACGATGGCGCGGATATCCGCGCGCGCCAGCGCCGCTTCGCGTTGATGGCCATAGGGGTCGACGGCGTTTTGCATGCCGCCCTCGGGGATGTGCAGTGCGCCGGGGATGTGGTCGCGGGCGTATTCGTCCGCCGTGCGGGTGTCCACGATGAGGGGGTCGTCGTGGTTTTCGATCATCTCATCCAGATCGTCCGGATTGATTTCGCGCATGGGTTGCCTGGTTCGATAGTGGGGCCCGCTTGCCTCGGGTTCGGCGACACGTCGGTGTGTGCCCGGCGTTATCGACCCGAGGTGGACACGTTGGTCCCGGTTGTTGGTAAAGCCTTGTCCAGCCCCGCCTGCTAAGCGCGCCCGGCCTTATCCGCCTGCCATGGGTACGCTCGCCTCGGTCGTTTGCAACGCCGCGTCCAGTTCCGCCAGCGTGGTAATAGGTGCTGCACAGGCGTGGCCAGCACAAACATAGGCGGTAACCGTGTCCTTTGCAACACGCTCCGCCAGCACGCCGGGCAGATAATGAGCGTCCTCCGGTATGGCCAGCAGCACGCGGCGCGGCGCATAGCGCTGCTGGCAGCGGGTGATCCAGGATTGCAGGGCGTCCTGGGATCCGCGCAACACCACCGTCTGCGCCGGTGTGTGATATTCCTCCAGGGCGTTCAACAGGGCGTTGTGACC
>JAYUBZ010000098.1:0-5423 GCA_043740595.1 Gammaproteobacteria bacterium | reverse complement strand
TCGGCGCCCGCGGAAACGCCGCCCACCACCCTGGCGCGCAATACCTTGAAGGAGGCACCGGCCAAGCGGCTCATGCAGGCACTACCCGCGTCGCCCCAGGCCAGCGCCCCCCTGGCCGATGGCCTGGTCACGCCGTCGACCGTCGATGCCGTGAAAGCCAAGACCGAGCGTTATGCCAAGGCACGGGAAGTGACCACGGCAGGGGCCAGCTCCGCGGCGTCGAGCGAGCTGCGCGCCGAGCAACCGCAGGTTGCCGCCCTGGCGGATGCGCCACGGGCTCTCGGCAACATCAAACAGGAAACCGATACGATGACTATCCATGCAAACGTCACCGCCGTACGTGCCAGCGGTCAGGCTGGCGCCTATGAGTTTAACGTCACCCTGCACAGCCCGGACAAAGGCTGCCGGCAGTACGCCGATTGGTGGGAGGTGGTGAGCGAGGACGGCCAGCTGCTCTACCGGCGGGTGTTGCTGCACAGCCATGTGGACGAGCAACCCTTTACCCGCAGCGGCGGGCCGGTACCGATCCAACCAGCGACGCGGGTGTGGGTGCGGGCGCACATGAACACCGGCGGCTATGGCGCCGTCTTCAAGGGTTCGGTGCAAACGGGTTTTGCAGCGGCCACGCCCTCGGCGGACTTCGCCGCGCACCTAGTCACGCAGGCGCCGTTGCCGACGGGTTGTGATTTTTAACCTAAAAAAGTCTTGTAGGTCGGGTTCCCCCGTGCGGGGACAAGAGCGCAGCGTAACCCGACATTTCGTCGCAGACCAAGGTGGAGCAGCAAAGGTGCTTCCGCAGCAAAGGCGGGGTTTTGTTGGGTTACACCCGCAAGGGGTAGGCCGTGGTTGTAAGGGGCTGAAGCCCCAACAACACACGCACCGCCCTTCGGGCTCTCGTGCCCTTTAGGGGGAACCCAACCTACGACTGGGTGCAGCCGTTTATGCGAATACGAAACGTAAGGTTGGGTAGAGTGGGCATCGCCCACCCTCTGTAGTGTCGGTTGCCGTGTTGCGGTGGGCAATGCCCACCCTACAACATGTATCGATACCCTCGTTTAAGATCAAAGACGGTTACGATTTGGACTCTGAGTGGGGAATAGCGCCCTACTCCTCGTCCTGATTCCGCGGAGGTCGAGGTCCTTTGCGCGCCGGCTTAGCGGTCGGCGCGGCGCGACGGGCTTGGCTCGCCTTGGTCGCGGACGACGAACTTTCGCTGCGCTGCTCCGCCTGTAATTTCCGGTAACTCTGCCAACGCCGCGCATCCAAAGCGCCGGAGACAATAGCGGCTTGAATGGCGCACCCCACTTCTCCCTCGTGGCGGCAATCGTTGAACTTGCAGTGTCCGAGAAGCGCGCTCACGTCCTGAAAGGCGTCCTCGATACCCTGCACACCGGTAGCCAACTGGAACTCGCGCATGCCGGGGGTGTCCAGCAACAGGCCACCGTCTTTCAAGGGATGCAGGGAGCGGGACGTGGTGGTATGCCGGCCTTTGTCGTCGCCGGCGCGGGCGGCGGCGGTGGCCTGATGGGCCTGCGCCAGATGGTTGATCAAGGTGGATTTGCCCACACCCGAGGAGCCCACCAGGGCCACGGTCTGTCCGGTGGTACACCACGGTCGCAGGCGCGCCAATTGTTCGGCATTGCGCGCATCGACGCACTCGATGGGCACATCGGGGTGCAGTGGACGGACCGCGGTTATATAGGTGTCCACATCCGCCGCCAGGTCCGCCTTGGTCAGGACAATGACCGGCGTGACGCCTGCCCCGGAGGCAAGGGCCAGGTAGCGCTCAACCCGCGCCGGATTGAAGTCATCGTTGCAGGAGGTCACGATGAATAAGGTATCGACGTTGGCGGCGATGAGCTGCTCGACATCCCGACTGCCGATGGCCTTGCGCGACAGCTTGTTCTGCCGTGTGAGCATGCGCACCGGCCTTTCGCCGCCGTCCGCGGGCATCAGCAGCCAGTCGCCCACCGCCAGATCCCGCGGATTGGGGAAGACGCCGACGTCCAACGACAGCTCTCCGCGCTGACTCCAGATCAGGCAATGATTGCGATGGATCTGGGCAATGCGTGCCGGATAGCATGCGCTAAGTTCACTGGCGTCGAGCTGCTGTTGAAAAAATGGCCGCCAACCCAGTTGATCGAGACTTAACATAGAATCCAACTATCCCTGCCGGCACACAACAGAACGCAGATTCCCGCCACCGACCTGCCGCCGGCTGGGGAACCTGGGCACAACCCGATGGTCTGACAAAAGTAGCGACGATCCATAAACCTGTTTATTCACTCCGACCAGGCATTAGTGTACTTGAAACCATCCCGCATACTCACCTCCACCCACCCGCCCTTAGCCCGCGCCCCACTGCCTGCCCGATTAATTAAGCTGGGAATCCGCCTCAGACTGCTTGATAATCAAAGGACATGCGGTGCGATCCAGGCCAGATCGGCAACCTGCATGCACTACAGTTGAAATAATTTTACGCGGAGGAGTCACCCCCATGGGAATATCGAGCATCGTCTTGCTGGTCATTATTGGCGCCGTCATTCTGTATCTGATCTCTATTTACAACCAGTTGGTCGCCCTGAAAAACCGCTACAAGAATGCCTTTGCCCAGATCGAGGTGCAGCTGAAGCGGCGCTACGACCTGATCCCGAACCTGGTGGAGACCGCCAAGGGCTACCTGAAGCACGAGCGCGAAACCCTGGAGGCGGTGATCAAGGCACGCAACGTGGCGGCCAATGGACTGGCGACGGCCCACGCCGACCCCGGCAATGCCGGCGCCATCCAGGCCCTCGGCGCCGCGGAGGGCGGTCTGTCCAGTGCGATGGGGCGTTTGAGTGTGGTGATGGAGGCCTACCCGGATCTCAAGGCCAGCCAGAATATGCAGCAACTCACGGAAGAACTCGCCAGCACGGAAAACAAAGTGGCGTTTGCGCGCCAGGCGTTCAACGACCAGGTCATGGAGTACAACACTTACCGGCAATCCTTCCCGCAGCACGCACTGGCCGCCTTCTTCGGCCATGGGGCGGATGCCGCCCTGCTGGAGTTCGCCGACAGTGCCCAGATCCAGGCCGCGCCGAAAGTGGCGTTTTAAGCGCGCGTCCTGCGCACGCCATCGCACGGCATGAACTTCTTCGAGGCCCAGCACCAGGCGCGCCGCAGCACCCTGTGGTTGGTGTTGTTGTTCGCCCTCGCCGTCATCGGTCTCATCCTGTTAACCAACCTGCTGGTGTTGTTAGTACTCAGCTATCAGCAGACGGGGTTGATCTACACAGGTGCTACACCCGCACTCATGCCCGTGCAGGGGGACACCTTCGCCCTGGTTGCCTTGGGCGTGACCGTACTGGTCGCGGGGGGCAGCCTGTTCAAGATGCTGCAACTGGCCGGCGGCGGACGTGTGGTGGCGGAAACACTCGGTGGGCAGATCATCCCGCAGAACAGCAGCGACCCGCTGCATCGCAAGATCCTCAACGTGGTGGAAGAGATGGCCATCGCCTCGGGCCTGCCGGTGCCTCCTGTGTATTTGTTGGATGAGCCGGGCATCAATGCCTTTGCCGCCGGCTGGACGTCGGGGGACGCCGTGATTGGCATCACCCGCGGCGCGGTGCAGCAACTCAGCCGGGAGGAATTGCAAGGGGTGATCGCCCACGAGTTCAGTCACGTCCTGAACGGCGACATGCGCCTGAACGTGCGCCTCGCCGGGGTGTTGCACGGCATCCTGCTACTCGGCCTGCTGGGCTACTATCTCATGCGCAGCCTGCGTTATGCGCGCACCTCGCGCAGCCGGGATGGCGGCAGCATCGTGGTGGCGCTGCTGGCCTTAGGGCTGGGCCTGATCGTCATCGGTTACGTGGGCACCTTCTTCGGCAACTGGATCAAGGCACTGGTGAGCCGCCAGCGGGAGTATCTGGCGGACAGCTCCGCGGTTCAGTTCACCCGCAGCCGTGATGGCATTGCCGGGGCATTAAAGAAAATCGGCGGCCTGGAGCAAGGCTCGCAATTGCAAAGCCCCGCCGCGGCGGAGTTCAGCCATGTGTATTTTGCGCCAGGGGTGAGTTACTTCATGCAGTCGTTGTTCACAACCCATCCGCCCCTCGCGGCCCGCATCCGTCGCATCGATCCGCGCTGGAATGGAGAATTCACGCCGCCGCAAACGCAAACCATGCCGCCCCTGGACGCGGCTACGCAGGCCGCAGACACCCCACGCACACGCCCGGTCACTGGCGTGATCATGGGTGCGGCGGTGGCCGATGCCCTGCAGGGTATCGAACACATAGGCAGACCCTCGGACGCCCACGTAGGGTATGCGAAAGAATTGCTGGCCGCCCTCCCCGCTGACTTGAAGGCGGAGACCCAAGACCCCTACGGCGTGCGCGCCGTCATCTACGCCCTGCTGATCCAGCCAGATGCCCCCGTGCAACAACGCCAGTGGGATCTGTTGCAGGCGCAGGACGATGCCGGGGTGACTGCCAAAACCAAAAAACTCATGCCTGTTGTTGACGCCCTCGACCGGCGCCTGCGCCTGCCCTTGATGGATCTGTCCCTGCCCGCGCTGCGTGCCCTCACCCTGCCGCAGTATCAGGTGTTCAAAAACACCGTGCTCGGTTTGATACACGCAGATAATAAAATCAGCCTCGGCGAATGGGTCTTACAACGCCTGTTGCTGAATCGCCTGGATGAGGTGCATGGCCTGCGCCAACGACCGCCTGCCCGCTATGCCACGATCGAGGCGGTCAAGACCGAAAGCGAACAATTATTATCCCTGGTGGCTTATACCGGACGCAGCAACGATGACGACGCGGCGCGCGCCTTCGACGCGGGTCGCGATGCCATCGGTGCCGGCGTCTTGAAGCTCATTGCGCGCAAGGATCTGTCGCTGCAGCAGCTGAATGATGCCGTGGACAAACTCGAACAGTTGAAACCACTGGTCAAACCACGTTTGCTAAAGGCCTGTGCCACGTGCATCGGCGCGGACGGACAGGTGAGTATCGACGGCATCGAGTTGTTGCGCGCCCTGGCGAGCAGCCTGGACAGCCCGATGCCGCCGGTGATCGTCACCGCACCCCTATCAGCCCCTGGCGCGCGTGGCGCGCGTCCTCTCTAGATTCGATTACTTCATCGTCTCACACCTGGCAATAACAACGGTGCCGTGGTAACCCTGCAACGTAATGACTTTGAGCGAAGTCCCCTTCATCCCCACTTCGTCCACCCATTCCGCCCGCTATTCCTCTCCACCCTTGCGACATATGGCGGCTGCGGTTGGCGCTCAACCTGTATGGCATAGGACAAACACGCCACCCACCAACGCCCTTTAAAATACCTAAGGAAGCCCTGAACAAGTTGTCATTTCGAGCGCAGCGAGAAATCTGACATTGAGATAGTTCAGCGTCATCATGGTGTTACTGGATTTCTCCCTTCGGTCG
>JAYUBZ010000097.1:0-6817 GCA_043740595.1 Gammaproteobacteria bacterium | reverse complement strand
GGGGAAGTCATCACCCGCACCTGGCAGACCGCCCACAAGATGAAGGTGCAGCGCGGCGCCCTGCCGCAAGATAACGCGCGTCACGACAACCAGCGCATCAAACGCTACGTGGCGAAATACACCATCAATCCCGCCATCACCCACGGCATCGCCCACGTGGTCGGCTCCATCGAACCGGGCAAGCTGGCGGACCTGGTGTTGTGGAAGCCCATGCTCTTCGGCGTCAAGCCGTCGCTCATTCTTAAGTCCGGCGCCATCGCCGCTGCCGCCATGGGGGATGCCAACGCCTCCATCCCCACGCCGCAACCGGTACATTACCGGCCGATGTTCGCTGCCTTCGGCGCGTCTTGTCGCGCCACTTCGGTGACCTTTGTGTCTCAAGCGGCACTCGCCGCCGGCGTGGGCTCGACCCTGGACCTTAAGCGTGAATTGATCGCGGTGCGGGATACGCGCGCGCTGACCAAGGCGCACATGGTGCACAATCACTACACGCCGGTTATCGAGGTGGATGCGGAGACCTATCAGGTACGCGCCGACGGCGTGCTGCTCACCTGCGAACCAGCGAGTGTGCTGCCCATGGCGCAGCGGTATTTTTTGTTTTGAGGGGCACACCATGCGCGCGCCACCCATTCTGACATTGCGAGGAGCGACAGCGACGTGGCAATCTCCGTACCTTTGGCACAACCATTAGACACGACACGGTCACATATGGGGGTTGCCATGGCCGCGAAAGACGCGGCTTCGCAATGACAATATTATCCAAAGGAGGCCACATGCTACGTATAGAACAGCACGCCGACACCGACACGACCCCGGACGCGCAGCTGGTGCTTGCCTACGACCTGCGGCAAAAGTGCCGCTTCACCGCGCTGCTCTCCTCCGGTGAAGCGGTGGCGGTGGCCCTGCCGCGCGGGCGCGTATTGCATGATGCAGACGTCCTGCGCGCCAACGACGGACGCGTGGTGCGCGTGGTCGCAGCGCAGGAGCGTCTGCTGCGCGTGACTGCCGCAAACGCCCAAGCCCTGGCGCGCGCCGCCTACCACCTCGGCAACCGACACGCGGCCCTGCAGGTGGGCGCGGATTTTCTGCAACTGCCTTACGATCACGTGCTGGCGGACATGTTGCAAGGCCTGGGCGCGCAGGTAACAGAAATCGTTGCCCCCTTCGAACCAGAGACCGGGGCCTATGGCGGCGGCGGTCATCATCACGCACACGACGATACCTTGCGCTACCGCCCGGTGATTCACAGTTTCGACGCCGTGCGCAAATGACCACGCAGGACACACTGTTGCCGCGCCTGCTGCAATTGGCCAGCCCTATGTTGCCCGTGGGCGCCTACAGTTATTCGCAAGGCCTTGAATGGGCCATCGAAGACGGCCAGGTGCATGATCGCGCCAGCGCTGAAGGCTGGATCGGCGACGTGCTACGTCATGGACTGGCGCGCTTCGAGGCGCCGCTGTGGTGGCGGTTGTATCACGCCTGGGCGCGGGATGACTTTGCCGCGGTGGCGGATGCCAATGCGCTGTTCGTCGCCAGTCGCGAGGCGGCGGAGCTGCGCGCCGAGAGTCTGCAGATGGGAACGTCCCTGCGCCGGTTGCTGCTCGACATCACCGAACTCGACGCGCCGGCGCGCACATGTTTATGTGCCCTCGAACCCATCGGCTTTCCCAGCGCCTATAGCCTGGCGGCCCACGCCTGGGGCATCCCCGCCCGCGCCGCGTTGCAGGCCTATCTGTGGGGTTGGCTGGAAAACCAAGTGAGTGTGCTGATGAAGGCCGTGCCCCTGGGCCAAACCGATGGCCAACGGCTGTTGTTGCGCCTGGGTGCTGCCATTCCGCCGGTGGTGGACGCCGCCGCGCGCACCGATAGTTTAAGTAATTTTTTACCCGGCCTCGCCATCGCGAGCTGCCGGCACGAAACCCAATACTCACGCCTGTTCCGTTCCTGAACCCCTGGAGACAAACATGAGCACAACCCAACCCCTGCGCATCGGCATCGGCGGACCCGTGGGGTCCGGCAAGACCGCCCTGGTGCTGACCCTCTGCCGCCGCCTGCGCGACCGCTATCAAATCGCCGTGGTGACCAACGATATCTACACGCGGGAGGACGCGGAGTTCCTGGTGCGCAATGACGCCCTGTCGCCGGATCGCATTCTCGGCGTCGAGACCGGCGGCTGCCCGCATACCGCCATCCGCGAGGATGCCTCTATCAACCTGGAGGCGGTGGCGCGCCTCAACCAACGCTTTACCGAACTCGATATGATTTTCGTGGAGAGCGGCGGCGACAACCTGGCCGCCACCTTCAGCCCGGAACTCTCAGACCTGACGTTGTATGTGATCGACGTCGCCGCCGGCGACAAAATCCCGCGCAAGGGCGGACCGGGCATCACGCGCTCAGACCTGCTCATCATCAACAAAACCGATCTCGCCCCCTTGGTCGGGGCCTCTCTCGACGTCATGGACAGGGATGCGCGCAAAATGCGCGGCGAGCGGCCGTTCGTGTTTACCAATCTTAAATCCGGCGCCGGCGTGGACGACGTCATTGCGTTTATCCAGCGCCAAGGGCAGTTCAACGCGGCACCGAGTGGTGAGGCGCAGCGTGTCTAGGGAACCTCTGAACAAGTCCCCTCTCCCCGCGTGAGAAGGACAGGGTGAGGGAAAATCGATGAATTTTCCTCACCCCGTCCCTCGACCTGCGGTTTGTGCCTCCCCGAAGGGGGCCCAAAGTGCACGCGGGAGAGGGGACGCAAGTTGATGGTCTCTACCACTCGTTCAAGGGTTCCCTAGACCAGCAACTCCCGCACCGGCAAGCGCTGCCGATGATAGAGCGTTCCCGCGGCAACCTTGCCGACGCGGAACAGGCTGGTGATTTGCCGGTCGTTGGGAATCTTGAAACGATTGCGCAGGGCCAACAAACCACCGGCGGTGTCGGTGGCGGCCACCATGGGACACAGTGCGTAACCCGCGCGGCACAACTCCAGCCACACCCGGTAGAATCGCTGTCCCAAAAGAAAGGCATCCTCGTCGCGCGGGCCGGTTAATACACCGATGGCACTGGCACTGGCGATGCTCCGGGTCTCGTCGTACAACTCCGGCACCACACCCAGGGACTCCAGGGTCGTGCGCATCAGGGAACGCAGCAGCAGCGGCTTGGAAAAGCGCGGCAGACGCGCCGGCGCCATATCCCGGATATTCAAGCCGTCGTGGCGGCGTTGCGCCTCGCGCTGGGTCCAGCTCATCCAGCGATAAAATTCGGCCTGGTAGCCGGTACGATGCTGCAGTTCTTCGCGGCACTGCTGATAACGCCGGGCGATATCATGAATGTCCGCGCTCTCGACAATGGCGACCACATCACCCAAGTGATGCATCAAGCCGGCCAGGGCATCGCGCGCCTCCGGGTTTACCGGCTCGAACTCGCCACGAAACGTGTGACGTTCATAGACATAGGCGCAGAGGGCATCGCGCATCGTGCCTTGGGTGATCAAGGCGCTGGCGACCAGTCGCAAGGACAGGTTGCTGTCGTCGTCCGGTTCCTTACCCGGGGGAGCTAAACGCAGGATGCGTAAACTCAAACCGGTTTTCGATAAGGCGATGCCAAGCCCTTCAAATGCGGCACCCACGGCGATACGTGCAAGTCGACCCGCGGGATCGGCAACCGACAGCCGCCGGCTCAGGTCCTCATACACCTGCACCGTGCCATCGGGGGAAAAACGCCAGCGCGCCGGCTGCGTATTATAAAGACTGGGGGCGAGATTGGCCTCGGCAACCAGTTTGCGCAGGGCATGTTTGTCCGACACCAGCTTGGCGACTTGACCGCGGGGGGGATCTGTTTCGAGCATAGACTATGATTTCCGCGCTCAAGCTGGTGACTCTGTAGGCAGTCGCTGATGGCTGCCTACGCAGTCGCCCGGCGATCCTGATCGTTTATTCTTATTAGTTAGGAGAGGTCACATTGACTAATACTAGCACACACCGTTACAGCTAACCTGCGGGGGATATATTCACCATCGATTGGAATTATTCCAGGCGCTGTTCCGAACTCTTTTTCCTTCCCCACTTGCCATGACGCAGCTCTACAGACTCTTGATTATTATTAGTCTTTAACTTACTCAACCAACCGTTATTTTTAAGTAGCGTTCAAGACAAGCCCACTGAGTCTACCCACCGGAACCGAATAACCGCACCGCAACAGGTACCGGCGGAAGCGTGAATTACCGGGCATCGATAATCAAGACGTTGCTGCTGGGTGGCTTGATCAGCACACGCTCATTGCAGACTGTGTCATGCCCCCAGCGTCCAGACAAACGGATGCGCTATTGGCCCGTTGCCCCTCGAGTTCGCGGCAGAAAAAATCCGCCAGCGCATCCGTCAGCCGCATCTCCGACGCCAGTCCCTCGATAAACAGAAACTGACCTTGGGGATTGACCTCGAGCCACACCGGCTCCCCCTCCGGTGTCAGCTTGAGGTCCATCACCCCCATGTTGATATTCAGCAGACGCATGGTTTCCGCCAAGCGGTTACGCAGCGGTAACGGCAGCCGGTACGGTTCGACCTGCATGTCTTCCAGATGAAAGCGCCAGTCCAGATGCTCGCAGCGGATCAGCGCTGCGTGGAATTCATCGCCGAACATGTGCACCCGCAGGTGGCGGTCGCCCGGGATGATTTCCTGATAGATCGCCGGCGACAGGCGCATGGCGGCATCGGATGCAAGCAGTGCGTCGTCCACCCGGCCTGGCGTAAGCGGCACCATGTAGGTTCCCGACACCGTCTTCACCACCACCTGGTTGTCCAACGCGGCACAAAACTTGCGTATGGAATCCGGGTTCTGGCTGACAAGGGTACGCGGATAACGCAGTCCCGTGGCGTGCGCGGCGCGCAGCTGGACCAGCTTGTTCTCCGCATGCCGGCTGGCATCCGGGTGACTGACCCAGACACCGCGGAATTCGTTGAACAGCAGACCAGCAAGCGTGGTGCGGCAATCGTTGGTAATGATGTCTATGGCCGCCTCGTTGCTGACGCCCTCGGGCATCTTCGGGCGATGCGGTGGCATCCACGAAATACCGCTGGGCCGGCGCCACCAGATGAGACCAAGATCGCGCACATCCACGCGGTGCCCGCCAAGGGCCGAAAGAACCGGCGCGAACTCCGCCGTCGGCGACCACTCCAGACCGCCGCTGTCAGCGAGGCGGTCGGTTTCGATGATATCGCAGGGAATGCCATGACGATCCGCCAGATTCTGGCGGATCGCATAGGCATGCAGATCCTCTTCTACGGTGAGGATCGCCACCCGGTTTGGTCTAGCAGTCAAACTTGCTGTCATCCCAGCCATCGCCGGAACCACTGATGGTGCCGCACCTGCCTTCCGGCCTCAGGGCGAGGTAACCCGCTTTTGCCGACAGCATCTTTACGTAGTCGTGCAGCACCGACGGCTCGCGGCCCTTGGTGTTCACCTCGAATTGCATCACCACCGGCAGGTGTGCATCCAATGCCTGATCTGCGCCAGCGGCCGCTGTTGCAACACTGGCGACCGCCGATGACACCGGCGAATTCGCCAGCGCGAGCGACATCATTGCTGCGGGCAGCAATCTGCCCTGTTGTTTCGTATTATTCATTGACGCTCTCCTTTCAACGGTTGGGATAGGTGCCTACCGGGTCGGCGTCTATCGACCGGTCACCGGTAGAACCTGCTTCCAGACTTGCCGGAGCATTGAGCACACTTTAGGAGACAGCCGTGCCTGCATCTGTGAGAAATCGCACACAATCGGTAAATAGCCAGCCGTCGCACGAGCAATAAAAAAGCCCCGCTTACGCGGGGCTTTCGGTTACTGCGGAGAGGCTGAATGGCTTACATCATACCACCCATACCGCCCATACCGCCCATGCCTTCCATGCCACCGCCACCATGGCCACCGCCCTTCTCATCGGCGGGCAACTCGGCCACCATGGCCTCGGTGGTAATCATAAGACCGGCAACGGAAGACGCATTCTGCAAGGCAGTACGCGTGACCTTGGTCGGGTCCAGGATGCCCATGGCCAGCATGTCACCGTATTCACCGGTGGCGGCATTGAAGCCGAAGCTGCCCTTGCCTTCCATCACCTTGTGCAATACGACGGAGCCTTCGCCACCGGCGTTTTCCACGATCTGGCGCAGCGGCTCTTCCATGGCGCGCAGGGCGATCTGGATGCCGACGTCCTGGTCATGGTTGTCGCCTTTGACCTTGATGTCCTTAAGGACACGGATCAGGGCCACGCCACCGCCGGGGACCACGCCTTCTTCCACCGCCGCACGGGTCGCGTGCAGGGCGTCTTCCACGCGGGCCTTCTTCTCTTTCATTTCGATTTCACTGGCGGCACCCACTTTAATGACCGCCACGCCGCCGGCCAGCTTGGCAACGCGTTCCTGCATCTTCTCTTTGTCGTAATCCGAGGTGGCTTCTTCGATCTGCGCGCGGATCTGCTTGACGCGGGCCTCGATGTCCTTGTGGTTGCCGGCGCCGTCGATGACGGTGGTGTTTTCCTTGGTGATCTGCACGCGCTTGGCGGAGCCGAGCACGCTGAGATCGGCCTTCTCCAGGCTCATGCCCAGTTCTTCCGAGATCACGGTGGCGCCGGTGAGCACGGCGATGTCCTGCAGCATGGCTTTACGCCGATCGCCGAAGCCCGGGGCCTTCACGGCGCAGACCTTGAGGATGCCGCGGATGTTGTTGACGACCAATGTCGCCAGGGCCTCGCCTTCCACGTCTTCCGAGATGATCAGCAGCGGCTTGCCCTGCTTGGCCACGCCTTCGAGCACCGGCAGCAGCTCACGGATGTTGGAG